>JAKAKY010000041.1 GCA_021824365.1 Bacteroidota bacterium
CTTCGCAACCCGGGGTTACCGGACATTGAATAGCATCAGGGGCGCACCCGCACGGTTGTGGACCAAAAGAAAATGTTTCCATTGTAGTATCCATGCGCTGTATGGTAACTGTATTTGATGCTGATGAACGGGATCGGTATTGTGCTCCCCCGGCCATACTTTCTGCCATATCTTCCAGAAGTTCATTGTCTTCTGGCAAATAAAGAGAATCAATAAGTTCGTTTTGAATGCCAGCCGGGAAGTTATAGCCTGCAGGCACAACTGTATAAAGCCATCCAAAATCTTCCGTTCCAAGATTGGGGTCCTGGTAATAATCGCCGTCCTGGATAACCTCATAATCCATCGGATAATCCTGCAATTCAAGGTCTTCACTTTCTTCAAGTGTAATGAATTGCTCTACACTGGCTGGTTTGAAGCGTACATATAAATGAGTAGCGCTTATAGGATAGTTGCCACCATACAGGGTATTGACAGCCTGTTGCATATTGGCAACTGTGTAGGGGTTGGCGAGTTGTGCGCCAAGAATAACCGGCTCATCACCATTATCCGGATCGGGGCCGCTTTGCGTACTATTATTTTGGAAGCTTATTTTGCCGATACTGCTCGTACTCACACCGGGTACTTTCCGGTTTTCAATGAAAAAGCCTTTTGGAGGAATGTTAGCCTTTTTAGCTGTTGAAACTACAGTTTGTTCAGAAAAACCTGGTTTCTTTTGACATCCTGAAAAAATCAGGAATGTTAGCAGTAAAAGCGTGATAGCGTTTTTGCGATTCATAAGCAAGGGTTTTTGTAAATGCAAAAAATGATTAGTGATTTTTTTGATTTAAGCATGATAATTTTAATGGTACTTTCTCTGTAATATTTTAGGTTGTCGAAAAAACAGGCAGTATACAACGGCAACGGCCTGGCGTAGTGGTGAACTTAGAAGCACGAACCTGTCAATCAGCACAAATGTTTAGTAGAAGCATTACTATTCAATTGACCCCTTAACCCGCCATTACAATTATCGTATGCAATAAAAAAATAATCAAACTTATTTTTTTCATTGCATACTATTTTTAGTTAGCATACTATTTTTCATAACCGCTATTTTAGCTTTTACTGTCATCCGCTGTCAGGCTGTTTTCAATCAGGTATGCTTTCAACAGGCCTGTCTGTAAATTGGCAAAACAATCCGGTTACTCCACAATATTAAATAATTTATGTAATATATTTTTAATTTTTTAATTATTTTAACTATTCTTTAAAATACCGTTATTTTACGGGGTTATTCCTACTAAAAAAAATTTAAAATTTTATTAGTCAATATTTTACAAAGCATTAAAATATATTATATTTTAATGTTGATGGGTACTAATGCCATAATTCTGTGAAAACGGCAGGATTATTTTGCTGAATTAACGGCAAATTAATTTCTGATGTATAATTTGTTGCCTGGCTACACTTTCACTAATGCCATAAATAATACCAATATGATATTGTGTCCGGTATTTCCCGATAATATATCAAAACCAATAGCAGTGTTTCTTCTATCGATAAAGATGCCTTATTCCCGGAATGCGGATGCTTCCTGTTCTTTTGTTTATAATTGGTTATAAACGCAACAAGTTCAGGAAATATTTTCTTCTGAATACCGGTAACTCGCCTGAAAGCAACCCCGGAATACTTTTCTAAATATGACCAATACATAAAATCGTTTCGTTTAATAACGATTTCAATCCCTTTTTTTATTTATTTTGGATTATCGAAGAGGTCTTATCTTAAAGTGGTAAACTTGGCGTTTGGTTTTTCACGGTTTAAAAATGAGCGGGGTAGTGTTTTGGTTCACTAAAAATTAAAGTAGGTCTTTTATTTCCCTTAATACAATTGTTCATCATACGGTAATGGTGCTTCTGCAATTGTTTTTTTGTTGGTGATAAACGGATTACGGTAAGCTGCATAAGCCGATAAACTGCACATTAATATCAATAACGATAAACCTTTGGATAGTCCGGCTTTTTCAGATATAAAACCAATTACTGATGGTCCGGTTAAAAACCCTACCAAACCACCGGTGGTTACCATCGCAAAGCCCTCTACCGTTGTTACGCCGGGTATATTGGCCGATGCCCTGAATAAAATGGGTACAATGCAACAACTGCCTAAGCCCACCATCACATAACCTATAATAGCTACTAAGGCGATGGGTGCGGTTACTACTACTAAAAAACCGCATGCCGCTAACAAGGCACCATACACTACCATATTTTTACTGCCTAATCTGGTAATCAGGGTATCACCATTTAATCGCCCAAAGGTCATAGCTACCGAAAAACCGGCATAACCCAGACTGAGCAGGGCTTTTGGCGCCAATAATACCTCTTTAAAATAAATAGCACTCCAATCTGCCACACATCCTTCTGCCATAAAACTCACCATGCAGATAAATGAAATACCTAAAATGGTTAAAGAGGGTAACTTTACTTCTGAACGGGAATGAATAATATCTGTATTGCTAAGCAAATGGGCCCTGTTAGATAAAATGACTGCTGCAATGAATAATACTACCAATACAATTTGAATACCGGGTGGTATATGTACCAAAAATAGTAAAGCGGCAATGCCTGCGCTAACTGCTCCGCCTAAACTATACATACCATGACAGGTACTCATGAAAAGGCGGTTAAATTTTTTCTCTAATAAATTAACGGTAGCATTACTCGATACCCCATTTAAAAAACTGGTGAGTCCGTAGCAATACAAGCATATCCAAAACATGGTTCTGTTTACGGCATTAATTTGTGCAATCATAATACAGCCCATGGCAATATAACCACCCACCATCCATTTACCCACGGGTACTTTACTAAAAACACGAGTTGAAATAAGCATACCGGTAATGGCACCTAAAGGAGAAAGTAATAACGACAGGCCTAAACTACCATCACTAAAACCCATACGAGCTTTAATGCCGGGAATAGAGGCTACCCAAATACCAAAAAGTAAACTGGAGGTTGCAAACAAAAAACCTACCGCTAATGCAGGTTTGGTTTTAATAAAGGCAGCTATATTTTTTAACATAGGGGGTTACTGAATGCCTGTTTTATAGCAAAATTGTTACAACAAAGTAAGCACATTTTGATGTTGTTGTGCACTTGGGTATTTATTTTGATAAATGATAAATGCAGATGAATATAAACAGAATAAATGCAGTTCGGGCCTTCAAAAGTGCCTGTTTAATTGATGAATAGTACCCTGTTAGTACTGATTGACGTTGTCAGTAAATAATTTTAAATAGTTTTTTGTGCCATTACAATCAGACATGAATGGATAAAAACGTACCGAATTATTTCTAAACGAATGCATGTATTTTACTATTCATAATTATATTGTACTTTTTCTTTACACAATAAATCAACCACTTTTATTTTTTGGTAATGTTGAAAAAAATATTTTAATTTTCACAGGTATTAAAAATTGCATTGGTTTAAAATTGTATGTCATACCTCCAACATTTACAAAAAGATAAAAAACTGGCAGCCGCTATTCGGCATCACACACCTTTTTGCCTGCAACCTCGTAAGCAGGTGTATCTGCAATTGTGTAATGCCATTATTGGCCAGCAATTATCGGTGAAAGTGGCTTCTGTTATTAAAAACAGATTCCTCGCTTTATACCCATCTATTCCTACGCCAACTGATATTGTGCATACACCGTATGAACAATTAAGAAGTATCGGTTTATCGCATGCCAAGGCCAACTATGTACGTAACGTAGCCCAATTTGCGTTAGCGCCTGGTATGGAACACAAACAACTAAAAAAGATGGAAGATGAAGAAGTGATACAATACCTTACCCAAATAAAAGGCGTAGGGCGTTGGACGGTAGAAATGTTGTTGATGTTTACATTAGGAAGAGAGGATGTATTTCCGGTAGATGATTTAGGTATTCAACAATCCATGCAGGCTATTTACCTTCTACCTGAAATGGATAAAAAAGCACAGCGTGTAAAAATGGAAAAAATAGCACAACGATGGCGGCCTTATCGCACTTATGCCTGTTTGCATTTATGGCATTGGAAAGATAATCCGCCGGCGCTTTAAACAACCCTTAGGCATTAAACCAATCTGCAAGGTATTTCTAAATCTTCCGATAAATAATAAATAGCGCAAAGCCGGTGGTACCCATCGGCAATAATGAGTTTTTGTTTACTCCGCACCAATAAAATAGGCGATAATTTTTTTCCCTTTTTTACTTTTTTGATGTTTTCATTTACATGCAAATTATCGGCGGGCAATAAAGGCAACTGAGCAGCCCTTAAAATGTCTTTTGCTTTTTTGTGAATGGTTGTAGCCTTTTGCAATTTGGCTGCATATTGTTTGGCTTCAGGTAAAGGGAACAGTAATTCCAGATAATCAATCGCTGCCGGAAAGTCGTGTATTTCGGGTTCAGTTAACCAGTATTTGGCCATGTTGGGTTGTTTTTAAATAGATAAAGTTGAATAGGAAGTGTTGGTTGTGTGGGTGTATAAAAAACCGGTAAACAATACTTTGTGTTTACCGGTTGCACAAATGAGCATAGGCTGATTTATGGATTGGTGCTGTTTATAAAATCTACAATATCTTTTCTGAAAGTAACCAACGATGCCGGGTGCACATACATCATGTGGCCGGCATCAAAATATTTCATGGTAATATTTTTTTGAATTTCAGGTTCCAATCCCAAATGATCCATCGTATATTCTGTGCCATAAAAAGGCGTAGCCAAATCATAATAGCCATTGAATACCAGCACTTTTAAATTAGGATTCCTGCTCATGGCATTGGCTAAGTCGGGTGCAGTGGTTGGCGGATAAACCCCTTCGCCCCACATGCCGCCCCTGCGCTGCCAATCCCAATGAAATCCTTCTGCATTGTAAGCAGAAATATGGTAATACATATTTTTATTCACCTTTAATTCGCCATACAAATAATTCAAAAAAGAGGCCGTATAAGCCGGTGTTATGGCTGTGCTTTGCGGATCGAATTTGGCATTCTCTGATAGCAGATTTTGATTAATACCCGTAAACCGACTATCTAATCTGCCTACGGTTAAGTGCTGATCACGCAATAATTCCTGGGTAAATTGTGGTTCATTCACTCTAAGATTGGCTTTTAAAATATAGTCTTTGCTCAATCCGGTATAAGCAGCTAATTTTTCGGCTACGGCATTTTTAGTAGCGGCATCAATTTTATCGCCCAACATCAATGCAGTGGTATATGCACCTTTGGCATAGTTGATTACTTCTGCTAAAAAAGCAGGCAGATTTGCCGGCTGATTGGGTAGTTTTTTATGAAAATAAGCCGTGGCGGCATAAGTGGGTAAATACATTACATAAGAAATATCATCACCTGCCCCAAAAGTTAACTGACGCAAATCTAACACAGAAGATACCAATACCACTCCATTAACGGCAATTCCTAACCGTTGTTGCAAATAATTTACTACGCCGGCAGAACGCATGGTACCATAACTTTCGCCTAATAAATATTTGGGCGAATTCCACCGATCATTTTCAGTAATGTATTCTTTAATAAAATTGCTAATGGAACGAAGGTCCTGATCCACACCCCAAAAATCCTTGTTTTGGGCTTTGCCAATAGCATGGCTAAAACCGGTGCCAATAGGGTCAATCATTACAATGTCGGTAACATCTAAAATAGAGTTTTGATTGTCTTCTACTTTATAAGGTGGTGGTGTGGGCGCCGATAAATCGTTTACTGCTACCCGGCGTGGCCCCAATGCTCCCATGTGTAACCATAATGATGAAGAACCCGGCCCGCCATTATATCCAAATAAAACAGGGCGTTTACTTAGATCACTTACACCATCTTTGGTATAGGCTACAAACCCAAAACCGGCAATGGGTTCACCTTTCTCGTTATTTAAAATTAAGGTACCGGCGGTGGCGGTGTAATTCACTGTTTTACCACCTATAACAATACTGTGGTGGGTAATGACTACCACCGGTTTTACAGCAGCTGTGTCAGCAGTTTTGGCGGTTGGGGCAGGTTGTGCAATGGCTCCTAAGCTGCACAATAGCAGCAAAAAGGGCAGAAGGTACAGTTTCTTCATGTGTAATTGATTTATGGAATGAATGAATAATCATCAGCAACAAATGGTTCATGCAAGCCAACTCCATATCTGTTCCTCCGCTCCCTTTGCAATGAAAAAGGGAAGTTACTAAAACGATTGTTTGTACCCGTATTTTTTTTGAGGAGGGTTTTATGCCATTATGTTTAGTTCCTTCAACACATTCTGAAAGCGGGTGGTTAAAGTTGCTTTATCTGTATACCCTTTGGCTAACAGGTAAAACTTCGCATCAGATGCCTGTAGTAGTACTGCAGGAAACCCGGTTACCTGTAATTGTTTACAAAGTGCAAATTCGTAATAGGCTTTTTCTTTATACGCTTCACTATGTAATTTTTCGTAAAAATTATTTACCGGTAAATGGTATTTGTGCAACAAATGCCGGTAAGCTTCATCATCAGTTAAATCCCTGCCTTCAAAGTGGAGGGCATATTGCAAATCGCCGGCAAAAGCCAATTGTTGTTCTGGAAAATATTCCTTAAAAATACAAAGGGCAATCGCCGGTTTTTCGGAGTGGGGAAACCAATCACTCAGTTCCGGGTGAAAAATATGCCAGAGATAATCTTTTCCAAATTGTATACCCGTAGTCGTTTCTACTGTTCGATAGGCTTGTTGAATATAGGCGGCAGTAGCGGCAATGGGGGTGGGTTGTTCGGGCAATACCATGCCACCACTGAGCACTTCAATGGAAAAATATTCGGAAAACTGAGCCGTTACTTTTTTTAAAACCGGACTAAATCCGTAACACCAGCCACAATAGGCATCATAACAATAAATCAAAATAGGTTGCATTTGTAAATAGCTAAATAGAGGCAATATTGCCCGAGCAATTTACTCCGAAATATGGATATGGTTGTGCATCTGTCTTCAGCTTAACCCTTCCTATATCTGTTATCGTATTTAAATACGCAATGGAATGGTATTATATCCTGCAACAGATGTGGTAGCCAGTTTTTTGCTAATGCTTCCATATAATTTTTGTATGGATGCAAATGCATGGGGTGGGATAGTAGTAGCAGTAGTAGTATTATTTTTATTGGGGAACAATAGCTGCACTAACCGTTGGGCGGCTTCAGCCAGAGTAGCTCCTTGCTTCATCCAGGTAATGAGTAAACCCGTCATGCGTTGTTGCAAGCCTTTTTGAGGTTTGCGTTGTTGATAAATACAGCTGGCCACCGGCGATGCCATTTTAAGCCAGTTACTATATTGGCGCTGTTTGGCAAATGCCGGATCAGTAAAAAAGCGTTTTTTACTGATGGAAGTTTTACTGCGTACCAACTGCCTGCCATTCACCACATAAAAGGTTAATCCGCCATAAGTTCCGCTGATATAAAAGGAAGAAAGCGTTGCCATAGTATATTGATTTTTTTGTTTTCAATATACAACATGGGAGGAGCGGTTTCCAAATTTTTTTATAAGTATTTTTTAGGAAAATAAAATGAAAAAAACAACCGTTCTGAATAGAAATATAACCTGTTCTGCTCCCATCCAAATTCGGGTTTACAGCGTTGGGTAACGCTGTTGAGCAGAAGCAGTATGGGAAGAGGTAGGGAGCGGATAGTGCCTGCTACCGAGCCTGCCCAAAGGTTGTTAATATTGAAAATTTGGATGTTATGATAAATCTGCATATATTTATATTTTGCTGATATAGAAAATGGCCATTGCCCAATAAAATGTATAAAACAGGTGGTTAAGGGGGTAGGGTAGCGAAAGGCCAACCGGTTGGTTGTACGAAAGCGTGTAAAAATGGATAGGTATTGCGCAAAACTGTTATAACTCACTGAAAATTATTAAAACAATATTTTTTAACCTAATACATTGGAACGCGTAAATGGTTATAAATAAGAGAGTTACCTGCTATGCGGGGACACTCTACAAAATTTGACAGTATAATTAATTTTCAACCTGTAATAGTTCTTTTTTAAGGACGACCATGACGCCAATTTTCGTACCTTCGCGATATGTTTTATAGACGAAAAATCATATTGGCTCTGCTGCAAGCTTTTGACGGGCATTTGCCCAAAATATCCTTGCAAAAACTACTTTTTTTGTTTGCAAACAGACAAACAAAGCCTGACTACGATTTTGTGCCCTATTTATATGGCTGTTATTCCTTTTCCGCCAATGCCGACTTAACCGCAATGGTTGGACACGGACAATTATCGGAAGACAAAACCAGTTTTACCAAAATCGGTTCGGTCGACTATATAAAAACGCTTAATGAGAAGGACAAAAAAATCTTAATTGATATTAAAAACACCTATGGCAAGTTGACAACAAATTCATTGATGAAGTTGACTTATTTAAACTACCAATATTATGCAATCAATAGTGTTAAGGCGAAAGAAATTTTAAATGATGAGCAATATGGTAAGGTTTTAAATGCAAAACCAATAAATAACAATACAATTCTTTATACAATTGGCTACGAAGGAATTTCTTTGGAACAATATTTAAACCGTTTGATTAAAAACGATATAAAAGTTTTAGTGGATGTTAGAAACAATGCACTAAGCATGAAGTTTGGCTTTTCAAAAACGCAATTGAAAACTTTTTGTACCAGTTTAAACATTGAATATTTGCATATACCAGAAGTGGGTATTCAATCCGAACAAAGACAGAAATTAAAAACGCAGACAGATTACGATAACCTTTTTGATATTTACAAAAAGCAAAACTTAAAGAAAACCACAAGCCAACAACAACAAATTTTAAACTTATTAAAGGATAAAAAAAGAATTGCTTTAACTTGCTTTGAAGCAAATATTTGCCAATGCCATAGAAAACATTTAGCGGAAGCAATTATAACATTACCTGAATGGAATTATGAATTAAAACATATTTAGTTTATGGCGTTGACCAAAGTTCTAATTGCTGTTAAAACATACCCTACACTTTCAAGCAAGTATGACGAACTTGTATGCACCGCAGGTTTTCTAGAGGATGGAAGTTGGATAAGGATTTACCCCATCCCATTTCGTAAACTTGAATACGATAAGCAATACAGCAAATATGATTGGATTGAGGTTGACCTTGAAAAGAATAATTCAGACTTTCGATTAGAAAGTCATAAACCAAAATCAATTGAAACAGCTTTTAAAATCGTTGACCATTTAGGAACGGAAGATAGTTGGAGACTTAGAAAGGAAATTATTCTTAAAAATGTTCATACCAACATGACAGAACTTATTGGTCAAGCAAAGGACACAACGAAATGCACATCACTTGCGGTTTTTAAGCCAAAAAAAATTTTAGATTTCAAAGTTGAGAAGGTTGATAGAGAATGGGACAAGAGCAAACTTGACACTCTCAAAGCCAAGGCTCAACAATTAAACTTATTCCAAAACTCTGACAACCCATTTGAAGTTGTGCAAAAACTTCCTTATAAATTTTCGTACAAATTTATAAGTGACGATGGTATTGAAAGAACGATGATGATTGAAGATTGGGAAATTGGTCAGTTGTATTGGAACTGTTTAAAAAGGCATGAAGGCGATGAAGCAAAAGCTTGTGATGATATCAAGAAGAAATATTTTGACGATTTTGCCAAGACGAAAGACTTGTATTTGTTTTTGGGAACAACAAGGGAGTTCCATTTAATTGCATCTAATCCTTTTGTAATTATCGGTACATTTCATCCAAAGAAAATTGTACAGTCGTCATTATTCTGACAAACAAGACAAGCACTCTGACATTGCACAGCAGGCAACAAAAGTATTTGTAAAAGCAGGGTTGGACAATGTAATCCCGAAGCTTCGGGATGCAAGCATCTGCATCGGTTCGGGTTCGACGTTCAATTTTCAGCTTTAGTTCATAACTTCAACTACATATTTGTTATTTTTAATAGAGATGATGAAGTTTATGTCGGTGGTGATGTGATTATTTTCAAGCAAGACAAATTGAATAGCCATTTCATCAGCTATTCACAAAATAGTTCAATGGCAAAATATCAAAAAACTATTTCTTCAAAAGGTGACATTATTGTTCACACATACGGCTCAAAACTTCGTGATGTAGTAATGCCATATCCACCAAATATCGAAGAACAAAAAACAAATAGTTGCACACATAAAAACCGAAACCGCCACCATAGACACTGCCATAGCCAAAGCCGAACGGGAAATAGAACCGATACGGGAATACAAAGAGGCGATGATAAGTGAGGCGGTGATAGGGAAAAGAAAAATTAACAACAACTGATGAAAAACTTTAAGACCACTAAAAGCATTGATACACAACAGCTTGGGAGTTGTTTCCCTTATTTGTGAGGGAAACAAATGTTTTAAACAGACGGAAACAGATTTCTCTCTGTAAACTAAAATCCTTGATAATCAACATAAATTATGAGTGAAATAATACTGTATAAGGCATCAGACCAAAGCCCCCAAATAGAAATTACTTTTGAAGGTGATACCTTTTGGTTGTCCCTTAATGATATAGCTGAACTTTTCCAAAGAGACAAATCAGTTATTTCAAGGCATATTAAAAATATTTTAGAGGAAGGGGAATTAAGTGAAAATCAAATATTTCGAACTGTTGCAAAAAATGCAATGGTTCAAATTGAAGGTAAACGCAGTGTAAAAAGGAAGATAACCTACTATAGCTTGGATGTAATACTGGCAGTTGGGTATCGGGTAAGTTCTGTAAAGGGAACACAATTTAGAATTTGGGCTACTCGAAGATTAAATGAATATCTTACAAAAGGTTATACCATTAATCAAAGGCGATTGGATGAATTGGGCAAAATGGTGCAGCTTATTGAGCAATCGGGCAAAGCCGAAACTTTGCAATTACAAGAGGCCAAAGGATTGCTTGAAATATTAAGCAACTACACCAAAAGTTTTGTATTACTTAATCAATATGACAGCCATTCAGTGCAATCAGGCAAATTATCCGAAAATATTACCTATGAAATCCAATATGATGAAGCTAAAACTGCAATAAGTGAACTCAAAAGGCAACTGATTGCTAAAAAAGAAGCTACCGCACTTTTCGGAAATGAAAAGGACGACAGTTTTAAAAGTTCGCTGCGGAGCATAGTTCAAACATTTAGCGGACATTATTTATATCCAAGCATTGAAGAACAAGCTGCTCACTTGCTGTATTTCACAATCAAAAACCATTCATTCACTGATGGCAATAAGCGAATTGGGGCATTTCTTTTTATATGGTTTTTGGATAAAAATAAACACCGTTTTAAATCATCGGGGGAAGTGAAAATAAATGACAACGGACTTACTGCTATTGCACTCCTGGTAGCCCAAAGCAAACCCGAAGAAAAAGAAATAATTATTCAACTGATAGTAGCTTTAATAGCAGATAGTAAATGAAAACTGACACAACAGAAAAAGGATTAGAAGCCCACATAACACAGCACTTGTGTTTGGTGAATGCTTTTGAGGAAAGGCATTTCAGTAATTACAATCGTGTGGATTGTGTAGATGAAGATTGGCTTTTTAATTTTCTGCAAGCCACACAGGAAAAAGAGGTAATTAAACTGCAAGCCATTCACGGCAGTAATTACAGAAGCAAGGTTTTATATCGCTTAAACAACCAACTCAAAACCTTTGGCATTATTGAAGTTTTACGTAAAGGCATTACCGATAACAACATCAAACTCAAACTGTTTTTTTGATAAGCCAGTTTCTAACCTGAACGAAAAAGATTTAGCCCTTTACAATCAAAACATATTTTCCGTAACAAGGCAGGTGCATTACAGCACACAAAATGAAAATTCACCAGATTTGGTGGTATTCATCAATGGTTTGCCTATCATCACTTTTGAACTTAAAAACGAACTGACCAAACAGACAGTAAAAGATGCCATCAAGCAATACAAAACCACCCTTCTAAAAAAATTAAAACACCCGACAAGCAGACCAATACGCCAAAAACACTCAACAAAGACAATGGTATACAAAGACGGTGGGCAAGAACACCAGCTTTCAACATGAACTGTACAAACCTCCAAAAAATTTTACGCTTTTTATGGTTTAGCCGTCTAATAATTAGGTTCATATAAGTTGTTGTTTGTTATTACTGCAAAAAGCCGGGAGCAAAATATTTTTGTTTCGGATATGTCTACTTTAAAAATTAAATTTGTTAAGAATAAAAAATTGATGGCTCGTATATTTATTACCGGCTCAGCCGATGGTTTAGGGTTTTTAGCAGCAAAGGCACTCATACAATCAGGCCATGAGGTGGTAATACATGCCCGTAATGAAGCCCGTGCTACACATATAACAGCACAATTACCCCAATCGGCAGGCGTGTTGGTTGCCGATCTTTCTAACCCCGATGCGATAAAAGCTTTAGCCATGCAAGCCAATACATTGGGGCAGTTTGATGCCGTGATCCATAATGCGGGTATTTACAAATCTAATGCTAATTATACGGGTAATTTACCCGAGTTGTTTGTGGTAAATAGTATGGCACCCTATTTATTAACTGCCCTCATGCATCCACCCAAACGGCTTATATATCTTAGCTCTGATATGCATTTACAGGGAAATGCCGATATGGGCCATTTAATAGATAAAATAAACAACAACAACATTACCTATTCTGATACCAAATTGCATGACCTTATTTTGTCAATGGCCATAAGCCGATTGTGGAAACAGGTATATGTCAATACCGTAAATCCCGGATGGGTACCCACTAAAATGGGTGGACAGGGCGCACCTGATAATCTGGAGAAGGGCTATGAAACCCAGGTATGGCTGGCAGTAAGCAATAACCGGGAAGCTTGTGTAAGCGGGCAATATTTTTATCATCAAAAAAAAGCACATTATCTGCAACCTGCCAATGAAATTGCCATACAGGAAAAATTTTTAACTATTTGTAAAGAAATAACCGGTATCCCATTTCCATACACAAATGGGTAATCGTAAGATGATACAGATAAATGGACAAATGTATTGCATGCACCAATAATTAAGTTAATTGTTCTGATTGTTGCAGTTGTTTTGTTCATTGTATTTTATTACTATAAAAATGTACATAAATGGATATTACAAGAGTAGGTACAAAGCCCTCAGTAAAAGGGCCGGCCGATTGGTTTACCGGTGCCGTACGTATTGATGGATTGTTTGATGCCAATGATGCCAGGCGTGCAGTTGCAGCCATGGTTACATTTGAACCCGGTGCCAGAACAGCCTGGCATACCCATCCGCTGGGTCAAACATTAGTTATTGTTTCCGGAAAAGGGTGGGTACAAAAAGCGGGTGGTCCGGTGGAAGAAATATTTCCCGGTGATGTGATTTGGTTTGCCCCCAATGAAAAACACTGGCATGGGGCAACGTCTATCAATGGCATGTCGCATTTGGCCATTCAGGAAAATTTGAATGGTAAAGTAGTAGATTGGATGGAGCAGGTGAGTGATGAGCAGTACTCATTTGGGTAAATAATTTTTCCCCGCTGATTTTTTTCGAATAACTACCTTACACTTTTACGGTCATCTTCAGTTATAAATCTTCAAATATTGGCAGACAGAAAGGGTTGTTTTATGTTGACGGTGTCACCAAAGATGAGTGCTGAAAGAGACACATCACATTTGTGGAAAAAAATGTTCAAAAGGCGCTTTAGAATTTAATTGAGGAATAGTATCACATTTACGACATAGGAAAATAGTGTTTGCAAAAGAAGAAATGCTGTTAATAAGTATTTAATAACAGTTATTTTATAATCATAGAATTTAATCTTGTTCGCCGCCTTGGGCTTTGTTTTTTTCAGATACGAGGAAGTATGTTCCCTTCGTAACGACTTTAGCAGAAGGGGGGAAATTTTCTAAAAAATTAACCTGTGTATAACCTGCTTCGGAAATGCCGGTCTTCACCTCCTTCATCGAAAAAATATAGCCGGTATCCTGCTTTTCTATGTGCATTCTTGAAAATATAAAAATGTTTTCTGTTTCGCCTGTCTTAAAAACTGCTTCGTCAGGAAGGGCCGTAACACTTTCGTTTCCGGTTTCAATAAATGCATTTACATAGATTCCCGGCAATAAATCTACTCTTGTATTACGTTCAACTTTTGCATGAATTGTTATTGACTTATTCGTGCTGTCAAAAGCTTTATCTATGGCGTAAACAGTTGCCATTGTATTTGCTGTACTTAATGACGGAGTACTGAAAGCGAGTTTTTGACCGATACGTATTTTGCCCAAATCCTGCTGATATATCTGAATATCTATAAACAAAGTGCTATTGTCATAAATCTCAAATGTTATTTGGGTCGGGTCTGCAAATTTTCCAACATTTACATTTACTTTTTGCACATATCCGCTAATAGGTGAAACTAACGGTACAGTTGGTTGTATTCTTCCATTTTCAACACTGTTTATTGAGATGCCTAAAAGCCGGAGTTTATTTTTTAATGACAGTACCGTTGCTTTAGTAGTGTTATAATCGCTTATTGTTTGCTGCACTAATTTTTTGGACGTAGCACTATCACTTAACATGTTTTTTTGCCTGTTGTATTCCTGTTCTAAAAACGCAAAAGAACTTTTAGCTTTTAAGTAATCTTCCTGTAACTGTATATAATCGGGATGTTCTAAATAAGCAAGTACCTGTCCTTTTTTTACGTAGCTGCCAGGGATAACCGATATAGATTTAACCACCCCACCCATCACAGGAGAAACAGTTGCTTTATTCTGAGGCGGTGATGTAATAAATCCATTCGCTTTAACAAGGCTTGTAAGATTTTTTTGAACAGGATTGCTGAGTTCAATTTTCATTATATCAAACTGTTTCTTAGTAAGCATCACCTCGTCTGATTTTATACCCGCTTTTTCTTTTGCAGCTTCCTGCTGAGCTTTTTCTGCTTTTTCCTTGTCTTTATTTTCAAACTGGCAAGCATTTAAAAGCAAGGCTGTGATTATGGTGATTAATGATATTATTATAGTTAATTGTTTCATTTTTTAATTTTTAATTATTTCCTAATATGTAGTTGATATTAATGATGCTTTGGTTATATTGATTAAGCGCATTCAGATATTGTAATTTTATATTAAACGCCTGGGTAAGATTTTGTATATATTCTATGTAGCTGATATTCCCGTAGCTATAATTTACACCCGCATTTTTTATTATTTCATCTGATTGCTTCAAACCCGCACTCTTATAGTAATTTAATTGCTTATCCCATTTTTGATACTGCTGAAGCTGTTGATTATAGGCAACTCTTGTGGTGTTAACAGTATTGGCATAATCAGCTTCGGCAATTTTTATAGCCATCTTTGCGGCTTCATTTCTGCCCTGATATGGTTTGAACCACAACGGAATATTTATTCCAACACTGTATCCTAAAAATTGCTGTGAATTACCTATACCCATTTTAGAAAGACCAACTGAAAAATCGGGAAGTGCCCTGCTTTTTGTTAATGTAAGGTTTGCAGTCGCAACATTTACATTCTGCTGATAATAATTAAGAATGGGGTTTTGAGCGATTGGAAGTGTATCCAATAAAACGGGAGTAGGCAGCCTTTCCGGTTGGTTCATTGTTGGCTCAACCGGTTCATTCGTAAAAATCCATTTTTTCAATTCCTGTTCGTAGATGATAATATCAGCCTGCGCTTGTTTTCTTAGCAAAACAATTTGTTGGTAAGTGGCTTCAGCAGTTACTTTTTCCAAATAGCCTGTTTGTCCATTTCTGTATCTTGAATTTGCGGCATTGGTGAAATTTTTATAAATGCTATCCTGATACATAAGCACCTTCAAATAATTATGTCCATATACGAGTTGATAATATGCCGTCTTTACATTTCTTATCAAGTCAGCTTTTGATATGGCCAGGTATTTTTCACTTAAACCAACCTGTTGGTTTAATAGCTTGCCTTGCCTGTTATATACTGTTGGTAAACTAAAAGATTGTTGAACTCCAATGCTTTTATTGCCATTTAAAATCGTGTTATCAAAGCCATATTGAAATCCGGTTTTATTAAGGTCAACTGCGGTTTTCCTTAGAGCCTGTTGTTGACTTACTCCATATTCAGCACTTTTAATTGCCTGATTGTTTTTTAAAGCAAGTTTGACTGCATCATCAAGAGATAGTTGTAATGGCTGAAATCCAGACGAGACAGGTAATTGGGCATTACCGGTAATAGGGGAGCAAATAACCAACAATAAAAGTAAAATACCGGTTGCATTACTTATGTCTTTTATTTTTTTTGGTTTTTTGTTTGACATAAAAATGCTGTACAGAACAGGTAGCACAATTAAAGTCAGTAAAGTGGATGTTATTAAACCGCCAATAACTACAGTTGCTAAAGGACGCTGCACTTCAGCACCAGCAGAAGCAGAAATTGCCATTGGTAAAAAGCCAAGTGAAGCAACAGTGGCTGTCATAACTACAGGCCGAAGCCTTACATTAACGCCTTCTAAAATGCGCCTGTTTATATTGGTTCTTCCTTCTTTTTTTAATTGATTAAAAAAGCTGATTAATACAATTCCATTGAGCACGGCCACACCAAAAAGAGCAATAAAACCAACGCCGGCTGAAATGCTAAAAGGCATTCCACGAATTAACAAAGCAAAGACACCACCAATTGCTGCAAAGGGTATTGCCGTAAATATTAAAAGCGATTCTTTAATGGAGCCAAAGGTGAAAAATAATAGCATAAAGATCAGGGCTAAAGCAACTGGCACCGCAATCATCAATCGCTGTTTGGCAGCAATTAAATTTTGAAATGCACCGCCGTATGTTATCAGATATCCGGTTGGTAATTTCAATTGAGATGATAATTGAGTTTGGATATCATTTACCACACTTTGAACGTCCCGGTTGCGAACATTTAGGCCTATCGCTATTCTACGCTTAGTATTGTCTCTTGAAATCAGAGAGGGGCCTTCCTGGTATTTTACAGTAGCAACTTCACTTAAAGGAATTTGATTTCCATTCGGCAGTGAGATGAATAAATCCTGAACATTGGATAAATCTTTCCGGTGTTGCTCATCAAAACGTATTACTAAATCAAACTGTCGGTCTCCTTCATATACAATGCCTGCTTTTGCACCTGCAAAGGCACTCTCTAAGGCTGTATTTACTTCGGTAATAGATAATCCCATTTGAGCTATTTTATCACGGTTATAGGCTACGGTTATTTCCGGCAGCCCATTTGTTCTTTCTGCTAAAACATCCTGCGCACCACTTACTTTACTTATGATAGCAGCAGCCTGCGTTCCCAATTGTGCCAGCATATCCAAATCATCACCGTAAATCTTAACTGCCACATCCTGGCGGGAACCACTTAATAATTCATTAAACCGTAATTGGATAGGTTGGGAAAACTCGTAGTTCACACCAGGGATGACCAATAAAGCCTGTTTCATTTTATCAGCCAGTTCTGCCTCGTTAGCAGCGCTTACCCACTGGCTTTTATCTTTTAAGACGACAGTAACCATAGCTGTCTCTATAGGATCAGGATCGGTAGGGATGCTCG
>JAKAKY010000243.1 GCA_021824365.1 Bacteroidota bacterium
ACGTATTTTCAACATTACTACGCGTTTGCGTGCCGGTGTTGTTTGGGCGAATACTTACAACAAATTCGATCCTGGTTCTCCTTTTGGCGGGTACAAAGAAAGTGGTTTTGGCCGGGAAGGAGGTTTGCATGGTTTAAGTGCTTATCTAAAATAGCAATACTGAATTATTGTAGCTGAATAAACAATGAATGATAAACAATAATAGAGGATGGTTTACTTTACCATATCATCCAAAAACCATTTTTGAAATTTAATTTTGAAGTATGACAGAAAGAATTGATGTGCTGAAAACATATAAACTCTATATTGGAGACCAGTTTCCCAGAACAGAATCTGGCAGGTATTATGCCATTAAAGATGCCAGGGGGAAATTAATCGCCAATATGTGCCAGGCTTCCAGAAAAGATTTTCGCGATGCGGTAGTCGCAGCACGGGGGGCTTTAAGCGGTTGGTCGGGTAAGTCGGCGTTCAATCGTTCGCAAATACTATACCGTATGGCTGAAATGATGGAGAGCAGGAAAAACCAGTTAGTAGATGAACTATTGCTGCAGGGAGCAAAAACTTTAGATGCTGTAACTGAAGTAAGCACAACTGTTGACCGGTTAGTATATTATGCCGGCTGGTGCGATAAATATCAGCAGGTATTTAGTGCAGTGAATCCCGTTGCATCGCCACACTTTAATTTCTCAGTACCTGAGCCTATAGGTGTAGTAGTCATTGTAGCTCCCCAACAATCTGCTTTAATAGGCTTGGTATCTGCTATTGCTCCGGTTATTGCAGGTGGCAATACCTGTGTGGTGCTGGCATCAGAAAGTTTACCTTTGGCTGCCATTAGTTTGGCAGAAATTATTCATTCATCTGATGTACCTGCCGGAGTAGTAAATATCTTAACGGGTAAATCCAATGAATTATTGAAGTACTTTGCAGAACATATGGATGTAAATGCCATTGTAACCCATCAGTTATCTAATACCGAAACGCAGTTGGTAAAAGAAAAAGCTGCATTAAATGTAAAAAGAGTGATAGAATACAATGTTGCCAATTGGTTAGAAGATGCCGCACAATCACCCTACTATATTGCAGATGCACAGGAAATCAAAACCACCTGGCACCCAATAGAAACGGTGGCTGCGGGTAAATCTGGTTACTAAATATTTTTTTATGCAGCGAGTTTTGTTGATGATAGTATGCGTATTGATTGGGAAAACAATTTTTGCCTATACGGCTGATACCATTATTGTACATAAGGACGTAAGAATAGATACCCTTGTAGCCAAACAGGCTGCGATGAATAAACGCCTATTATTAAAAACTTCGGGTGGTTTGGTAAAAGGTTATCGCATTCAGGTAATTACAACGAGCAGCAGGGATGAAGCATTTAAAATAAAATCAGAGTTACTGGCTAAATTCCCCGACCAAAAATCATATGTTTTATTTCAAAGCCCGTATTTCAAAGTAAGGGTAGGCAATTTTTTGAAACGGGAAGATGCAGAATCATTTAGAACAGAATTAAACAATACTTTTCCCTTTAGCGTGTATGTGGTAGATGATATGGTGGAATATGCAGCCACCGGTGCGGGAAATTGAATGTTTATATTTTAAAATTATTTTATGCTTTTAGCAACCATACAACAGCGGGCTAAATTATATGCAGATGAGTTTATTGCACTGCGCCGTTGGATACACGCCCATCCTGAATTAAGTTATCAGGAATTTGAAACCTCGCGGTTTATACAAACTAAATTAGTTGAATGGGGTATTGCATTTGAAGTAAAAGCCGGAACCGGTGTAGTGGGTGTAATTGAAGGAAAAGATCCACAAAGCCGCATTATTGCTTTGCGAGCCGATATGGATGCTTTGCCAATAGCAGAAGAAAATGATATACCTTATAAATCGAAGAATGAAGGAGTAATGCATGCCTGCGGGCATGATGTACACACTACCTGTTTGTTGGGTGCTGTAAAAATTTTAAATGAATTAAAAAACGAATGGCCAGGTACCGTAAAATTTATTTTTCAACCCGGCGAAGAAAGAAATCCGGGTGGCGCCAGTTTGCTGATTAAAGAAGGTGTATTAACGCATCCCCAACCACAGGGCATTATTGGTTTGCATGTGCATCCCGGTTTGCCGGTGGGTAAATTAAGTTTTAGAAAGGGTCGTGTAATGGCCAGTGCCGATGAAGTTTATATCACCATTAAAAGTAAAGGCGGCCATGCTGCGGCGCCCCATTTAACGGTTGATACCATATTGGTCGCATCGCATATTATTATTGCTTTGCAACAGGTAATTTCGAGAAACAATAATCCTTTATCATCCTCTGTTTTATCTATCTGTTCTATACAGGGTGGGCATACCACCAACGTTATACCCAGCGAGGTAAAACTAATGGGCACTTTTAGAGCCATGGATGAGCAATGGCGTTTTAAGGCCCATACATTAATTCAGAAAATAGTAACCGGTGTGGCCGAAAGTATGGGGGCTGAGGTGCAATTACATATAGATGTGGGTTATCCTACGGTAGATAACGATGCACAATTAACGGATACTGCCTGGAAATTAGCCGATGCCTACATGGGTAGTGAAAATGTGGAAGAAACAGAAGTGCGAATGGGAGCAGAAGATTTCGGCTATTATACGCAGGTAGTTCCGGGTTGCTTTTTCAGGCTGGGTGTAATGAATACGGAAAAGGGAATTACATCGGGGGTACATACCCCTACATTTAATATTGATGAATCAGCCATTGAAACCGGAATGGGCATGATGGCCTGGCTGGGGGCCAATGCTACTATTTGAATAAGTATGCGTCACTTTCAGGCCTCTAAGGAAAGACAGAAATGAAGTATAACGGCATTACTCAATAAATCCGCAAATCTACTACACTTTTCAACAAAAAAATCAGGTGGTTTCACTGATTTTTTGTAATAGCTAAAAACATACCTTGCAGTATAAAATGATGTAATATTCTAAATTACTGCCGAGTATGACTGCCATTGTGATTGCGGAAGATAATCTTAATTATTTAGATAAAATAACGAGTTGGGTATTACGCGAACCAGGGATGGAGCTATTGTATTTTGCCCGTAACGGTATGGCGCTGCTGCAAGATATTATCTCTAAAAAACCTTTACCCGATATTATTTTAATGGATATTGAAATGCCGTTGATTGATGGCATTGAGGCCACCTGTTTTATTAAAGATCAATATCCTCAAATCCGCATTATTGGTCTTACATCGCACAGCACAGAGGGAATGGCCATACATGCACTAACTGCCGGTATGGATGGTTTTGCAGGAAAAGCCCTTTCTGAGTATATTTTACCGGAAGCCATTGAAACCGTATTGAAAGGGAAATTATTTATTGATACCCGGTTAGATTTTGATACCGATTATATTCTGGAAACCGTCAAAAAACGAAAAGAACTGATTGCCGGCTATCGCAATGCATTGCCAACGCTAACACCTAAAGAAATGGCCTTTATCATTTTAGCAGCTACTTCTTTAAAATATAAACAGGTAGCTGAAATTATGAACCTCAGCGAAAAATCAATTCATGGTTATTTTGAAGCAGTTTCCAATAAGCTAAAATTATCCAGTCGCCTGCATTTAACGCTGTTTGCCCATCAGCATGGACTAACGCATATGGCCGATTATACCAGCAATTTTTAGGGTTATAAGAATAGGTTACATTGAATACGTTTATTAAAAAAATAAATATATTACCCTGTTTGATGAAAGTCAGAAATCAGCCGTTCTGCATCAATAAAACTATAAAACAAAAACGGAAT
>JAKAKY010000244.1 GCA_021824365.1 Bacteroidota bacterium
AATTTAAACAGCAGGCTAAACAAAAAAGCGGTACCGCCTAATACCAATAATGATATATAAGGAAAATGTTTGGTAGGATGCAGTTTGGCAAACACCTTAAAAAAAGCACCATCAGCGGCAGCGGCATAAGGTATACGGCTATAGCCTAATGTAGCCGAAAAAACAGATGCAAATGCCACCCATAAAATGAGTATTGTAGCCACATTGGCGGCAGAGCCTCCGGCTATCTGTTCAATAAAGCTACTCACTACAAATTTGCTTTGTTGTATGGTATGCAGTGGTAAAACACTGGCAATACTAATATTCATCAGTAAATACAATACCGCAATGCCTGCAATAGAAATAAACATACTGCGGGGTATATTTTTTTTAGGGTGCATAATTTCGCCTCCCAAATGGCATACATTATAATAGCCTAAATAACTATACACGGTTTTTACACTGGCAAAACCCAGCGTAGCCGCAAAAGCATGGTTGAGCGTTAAACCATCATTGATATGTAGAATGGGTTGCATAAAATGCCCATGCAACATACCGCCACTTATAATCCATCCCATAGTAAATAGTACGCCCGTCCATAAAAACACACTAATTTTTCCGATGGCATCAATTTTACGGTATAACAAAAAAACAATAGCAATGACCACAGAACCGCTGATGCATTTAGCAACAAAGTTGCTGTAGGGAAACAGGAACGAAGCATATTGGGCAAAGCCAATGGCCGCCGATGCAATCACCAATGGTGCCTGAATCATGGTTTGCCATACAAATAAAAAACTCATCAACTTCCCCCAACGTGGGCCATAACCTTCTTTTAAAAAATTATAACTACCGCCGGCCAATGGAAAGGTGGCGCCTAACTGGCTCCATATATTGGCATCAATCACCGATAACAAGGCGCCGGCAATCCAGGCATACAAATACCAGGGGCCATTCATGCTTTCTGCTACCACACTCAACACCACAAAGGGGCCAATGCCCACCATATCCGTCATGTTAATAGCGGTAGCCTGCAATAAACTAATCTTTCTGTCTAGTTTTGGTTTGTTCATCTTCAGTTTACAAAATAAGGCTTTTCTTTGTTGTAAACATACAGCAGTTATGGCCAATCATTTTCCAATGGTATCCTGGGCTAACGGAGCCACTATTTATGAAGTAAATATCCGGCAATACACCCCCGAAGGTACCTTTGGCGCATTTGCACAACATTTGCCCCGCTTGCAGCAAATGGGAGTACGTATATTGTGGTTTATGCCCATAACGCCCATTGGCCAGTTGAACCGATTGGGCACACTGGGTAGTTATTATGCCTGCAGTTCTTATACTGATATCAATCCTGAATTTGGTACAATAGCTGATTTTAAAGCAGTGGTGCAACAGGCACAGGCATTGGGCATGAAGGTAATTATTGACTGGGTGGCCAATCATACCGGGTGGGATCATCATTGGACAAAAGAGCACCCCGACTGGTATGTGAAAGATGCACACGGAAATTTTACCGAAAAGAATGGCTGGAAAGATGTGATTGATTTAGATTATACACAAAGCGAAATGCGCAAAGCCATGATAGCCGCCATGCAGTTTTGGATACATACAACCCATATTGATGGCTTCAGGTGCGATATGGCCCATTTGGTGCCCTTAGATTTTTGGATGGAAGCCCGGCAGCAATGCGATACCGTTAAGCCGCTGTTTTGGTTAGCCGAAACCGAAAATGTGCCATACCATGATGCCTTTGATGTTAGCTATGCCTGGGATTGGATGCACCAAACCGAAGCCTATGTTAAAGGCACAGCCGGCATGAGTAATTTGTACAATACCCTGCACAATTATTCCCAATACCCGGCCAATAGTTACAAGTTATTCTTTACCTCCAATCATGATGAAAACAGTTGGAACGGAACGGAATATGAAAAATATGGCGGTGCCGCCTTGCCGTTGGCTGTGCATAGCTTTTTGTGGAAGGGTTTTCCGTTAATTTATAGCGGGCAGGAAACTCCGAATAAAAAACGGTTATCATTTTTCAATAAAGATGAGATAGAATGGCAGCAGCCCTTAGGTTTAGCCCATCTTTATACCGGTTTAGCCGGCTTGCGGCAAACCGCATTAGTGATGCAGGGCGAAACTTTTATTTTGCCGGTAAACAGTAACAACGTAATGGCCTTTATGCGGCATTGGCAAAACGAAGTATTGCTGGTAATGCTTAACCTGAGTGGTGCAGATAAACAAAAGTTTACGGTAAACCATCCCTGGTTAAATGGCGCCTTCACCAACCCGCTTTCCGGCTTTCAATTCATCTTTACCGGCCCCACTGATTTTGAGTTACAGGGGTATGAATATTTGGTGTACCACAAGGTTGCAACTGCCCCAAAATAACTGTAAAAATGACAGAAATTTAGGTTTACTTCAAGCCGATGCTGCTCCCATATTCTATTTTCAACGCTGTTGCACAGCAGCAGCACCGCAGCAATTACCTGCCTGGTAGTGCATAAGGATATACTTTAGGGTAAAGTGAAACAGACAACAACACACTTCAACAACAATAATACCCTTACTGCATCAAGGCCATATCGATATCCTTTAGCGTAGCCCACTTTCAATTTACCCATACCTTAGCGCAATACCCTATAAATCAAAAACAGGATTTTGAACTGCCTATTGCTGTGCCTATTGGTTGGGTAGATGACAGGAAGCACCCTGCAACCGAAGTGAATGCCCGGTACTTTATTTTTGATATTGTGTGTAATGATATATACGGGGTAGAAGCATAACCCTGTTACCTGCATGTAAAACAACTAAAAAGGCCGTTACACTGCAAGAAGCAGCCTGCTTTTTTAAGTACCTGCATCCCTTTGTGTAAGCCCATATAGTTGTAACCCCCTGCAACCGGTTGTTTAAACGCGTAGTAAGCTGTTGATGAACCGGTTTAGCAATTAATGCACTGTGATACCTTGTGGTAGCAGTTGGTTGTACCGGTTCTTGTTTGGGGAAATAGGCATCGATTAAGCGTTGCACTGCCTCGGCCAATACCATGCCTTTTTTCAGCCATTGAATTAATTGACCCGTCATGCGTTGTTGCAACCCTTTTTGAGGGGGTAATTGCCGGTATACCTTACTGGCTAAGGGCGAAGCCAGTTTCAGCCATTCACTGTATTGGCGCAAGCGGGATCGTTGTAAAACCGTTGTTTATCAATGGAAGTTTTGGTACGTACCAACTGCCTGCCTTTTACCACATAAAAGGTAAGGCCATTAAAGGTGCCGGAGATAAAACAATTCGAAATAGTAGCCATAGAATATCAATTTATTTATATTCAATATACAACATTCATACCCCCGTTTCCAAATTTTTTTTGAGGTATTTAGTGCAAAATTTTATTGAATTAATAACCCGTAAAAATACCATACCAAGCTGATACTGGTTTGAACCGGTTTCGAAGCAGTTCCTGAATAGGTTGCTTTAAAATACCTAATCCCCTTAATGCCGGAATATCAGATTGAATATGCCTGTATTGTATGAAAAATAGCCGTTAGTGGTTAAAATAAGCCACCCAAAAGCAAAGGGTAGGGTAAAGGAGATAATACCTGTAAAATAAACAGATGTAAAGTATTTGGATGATGTTAAAAATCTGCATATATTTATTTTTTGTAGATATAGAATGCTTACATTCAACTAAACAAAGCAAATAGCTAACGCATGGTGTAATTGTTAACAATAAGCTGTGGGTGAGGGAAGCGAAGCTGTATAAAGCAGGAAGTAAAGAGGGGGTAGAGAGGGGG
>JAKAKY010000042.1 GCA_021824365.1 Bacteroidota bacterium
AAGAAGCAGGCTGTTAACAAAATACTCCCCATTACTACCGGAAAATCAAGTTGTTCTAAAGCAGCTACCGTAATTTTTCCTATTCCATTCCATCCAAAATATATTCCACAAAAAAAGCACCGGCTAATAATTCGGAAAACCAACCTGTAATAGCTGTTATAATTGGGTTCATGGCATTTTTAAGCGCATGATAAATTAATACTTTAGTACGAGTTAAGCCTCTGGCATAAGCGGTTCTAATATAATCTTGCTGCAATTCATTGAATACACTGCTGCGGTTAGTTGCGTGAATATGGCTAATGGCCTTATGCCTAAAGTAATGGCAGGCAGTATCAAATTTTGTAAGGTTAATGCTTTTACCTCAAAGGAGTCAACATCAAACAAACTACCCTGCATATGTAGGCCGCTATATTTAGACATTACAAAACCAAATACATAAGCTATTACAATTCCTGTAAAAAAAGAAGGAACAGAAATACCCAATATACTGTCAAAAATAGTAGAAGTATCTATCTATGTTTCTTTATATCTGGCCGCCAACATACCTAACCCAATACATCAGCAGTTTACCCCATGATTAACCTGGCCGGGTCACCTAAACCTTGAAATAGTGTAAAAACAAGTAACAATACACCCACTAATACAAGGATCCCATACAGTAATTTTTTTAAGATAAATACAGCCATTATTCCTATTTTAGAAAAGTTAAAATCTCCTGTGCATCTGCAAAACTAATTTTACGAATTATAGTTGGCCCCTGCATGAGTATATAAGTTGGATTAACTCTGGCAGCAGTTTTCATTACTGTAGCATCACACTGTAAGAGTGTTACATTTTGGAATAAGCGCTTTCCACCGGCTATATCAGACGTTACAATAAACAGAGGGATATGATGGGTGGCAGCATCCTGATTTATTTTATGAAACATTTCCTCCCATCGGTTTACATTAGCAAAACTGCGAGCAAAAACTAAAATATATTTGCCTTGTGTTTGTAATATGGCTTGCGTTGTATCGGTACCATTAGCAGTTTGTAATGTAAAATCTGTAATAGCAGCAGTTAATCCATTACCCTTTTTCAACAACTTTGCTTTTCGGTCAATAAATACATAGCTACTATCTAAATCATCGGGCAAATTATCTTCAGAAAACTCAATTTTTTTGCCATCTTTTTCATATTCAAAAGTGTAAGTATATACATCCGGCACTGCATTGGCGGGGGTTTTTATTTCTTCTATTAAATTATTCCCAACTTTATAGGGTAAACAATCTACAAAAGGCAGGTGCCGTAATACATACCACTGCATCAATGCAACTAAACACACCAAAGCTATTAACACACTTAAAGAAGCTGCTGATGAAAAAAGTGACCTTACATATTTTGTAGTGAATACCAGTAAAACAATTAGCAATAACAAAATCACATCTTTCGTAAAAGTTTGCATGGGCGTTAATGGAATACAATCACCAAAACAGCCACAGGCTTTTATTTTGCCACTAAACAATACATAACTGGTTAAAAAGGTAAAAAACACTATGAGCATTAATAATAACCTGCTAAAAAATTTTGCCTTCCAACCAATTATAATAGCAACGCCGGCTAACACTTCTAAAATATTCATGGCAAAAGCCATGTATAATGATAGGGAGTTAAAAAAAATCCAATGCCATGCCTCAAAAAATTCCTGCATTTTGTAGCTCAAGCCTAACGGATCATTGGCCTTAACCAACCCTGAAAAAATAAACAATAATCCTACCAACCATCTTATTATTGCTATAATATATTTCATGAAAGAAATTTTTAATTATTGAATAAGCTGGAATTTTCTTACCAATGAAAAACAAATTTTTCATTAGGCAAATAAGCAGTAATGCATTGCTGCAAAGCTTAATAAAACAGTATTACAAATTTATTCCTGCATTAATATTAATGCAAAAACGGCATAGTTAATAATATCAATAAAATTAGCATCAATACCTTCACTGACGATTGTTTTACCATCGTTTGCCAAAATTTGTTTGATACGCATTAACTTCATTAAAATTAAATCGGCAAAACTTTCCTGGCTCATTTCCCGCCATGCTTCCCCATAATCATGGTTTTTGTTTTGCATGATATTTTTCGTATTCTGTATTTGTTTTTCATACCATTCTTCTACTTGTGCAACCGGAATTTCTTCTACCCTTGCATTGCCAATTTCAAGCTGTATTAAACCTATTACTGCATAATTTACAATGGCTTTAAATTCAGAACCAATATCATCTGCTACCAATTGCATTTTTTTATCTTGTATTGTTCTAATACGCAAGGCCTTAATAAATATCTGATCTGCCACTGAAATAATTCTTAATACCCGCCAGGCCGTACCATAATCTGCTGCTTTTTGAATAAAAATTTTTTTACACTGCTGAATTACGGTATCGTATTGCTGGTTTGTTACGTTCATATTATTGTGTTTCGCCAAATGAATTGTATAGTACAAAAAGCAACAAAACTGTTCTTTAATTTTCATGAAAATATCAATTATTTTCAATTAGAACAAACAGGCTGCTTTACTATTAATTTTGTTGCAAGATAAATGAAAGCAAAGAATGTATACACTCAATTGTAATGGAAGATTGCTGGTAATAGAAAAACCCATTATTATGGGCATTATTAATACCACACCCGACTCATTTTTTAAAGACAGCCGGCAAACCAATGTAAGCGATGCAGTTGAGCAAGCCCAAAAAATGGTTGCAGAAGGGGCCATTATTTTAGATATTGGCGGGCAAAGTACTCATCCTAAAAGCGCCATGCAAACTGCTGCAACAGAAATAGAACGTATTATTCCTGTTATTACACAAATTCGAAAAACGTTACCTGAAGTTTTTATATCCGTAGATACTTTTTATGCCTCTGTAGCCAAAGCCGCTTTTGAAGCCGGTGCTGATATGGTGAATGATATTAGTGGTGGACATTTAGATGCTGAAATGTTTAAAACTGTGGCCGGCTTGCATGTTCCCTACATTTGTATGCATATGCGGGGTACACCACAAACCATGCAACAATACACAGCATATGAAAACATTTGTATTGAATTAGTGGATTATTTTATTCAAACAACTGCATTGGCCAGAGCATCCGGTATTACAGATATCATCATTGATCCGGGTATAGGTTTCAGCAAGAACATACAACAAAATTTTTTATTAATCAAAAATCTCAGTGTTTTAAAAATGCTGCAAATGCCAATATTATTAGGTATTTCAAGAAAATCATTCTTGTATAAGAGCATTCAAAAAGAAAATGCAGATGCGGCGCTCAATGCCACCACTGCTATGCATATGGCAGGATTATTAAACGGGGCTGCTATTTTACGTGTACATGATGTTGCGGCAGCGCAGGAATGTATTACACTCTACAATGCTTATATGGTATCATAAAAAAAGCCCCCTCACGGGAGCCTTCATTCACTAATAGGTTCCGTTTTATTTAACCGGTTTTACTGAACCGGGCCCGGGCATTAATGGTGCCGGTGCTTTTGGAGGAGCAGGTGTAGTTACATCGGTTACTTCAATATCAAAAATTAAATTAGTATATGGAGGAATGACCGGAGGGCTACCCTGAGGGCCGTAACCCAACATGGCAGGAACTAGCAAACGGCCTTTTCCACCTTTTGCAAAATAGCGCAGTCCATCATCCCAACCCTGAATTACATTGTGCTTACCTACTACAAAAGTAAATGCCGGTTTTTTGGCGGCAGTATCCATATTGCCATCAAACTCTTTTCCATTTTCCATATAGCCCCTATAATATACAGAAGCCTGCATGCCTGAATCTGCTTTAGGGCCGTCGCCTTCTTTTTGCACTTCAACTAAAACACCATTGGGTGATTGAGTGGTTTTAATATTGTTTTTTGCAGCATAGGCCTGCAAATCTTTAATTTCTCTGTTTTTTTCTTCATCCATTTCTTTTTGGTAATCAGAATTTACAGCGGCGTCGTTAGGATACACTTTTAAAATATCTACCCTGCCATCAATGGTACCACCTTTTTTAAACAGTTCATTGTATTCAGGAATCATACCCAAATTTTTAAGGGTATCAATACTCATTACAAAATTAATTTTATCGCCGGGGGCACATTGCAATAACACTTCAGTAAAACTATGTTTACCAAAGGATGCTGTATCCATTTTTACAAATGCGGGAATATGATTGAAAGTAGAATTGAGAATGGAATCTTTTCCATGTACTTTCATTTTGTATTCAATATTGAATTTAATGATATCTCCCTGTTTTAACAGCACCTTACTATTACCATGTATAATTTTATATACCAGGCCCGTTTTGGTTTTGTCGAACTGATGACAACCTGCCATCAGCAGAGCAATCCCCAGAATTGTAGTTGAAATTTTCATTGTTTTATGTATTGTTATTGTTTACGATTGAGGTTATGATTGTAAAATTTACCGGAGCACTTCCTTATACTCCGGTAAAACCTGATAAAAATGAGCCAATGTTTTTTCTAAAGTATCACTGCTTCTTCCACCTGCTGCATTTTTATGCCCCCCCCCTTCAAAGTGTTGACGTGCAAATATATTCACATCAAAATCGCCTTTACTTCTAAAGCTCCATTTTCTTTCTTCATTTCGGTCAATTACAATGGCACCGAATTTAATGTTTTTAATTGTCAATAAATAGTTTACCAACCCTTCGGTATCGCCGGTTTTAATATCATAATGAATGATGTCTTCTCTTAGAATAGCCATTACTGCCGTATTGTATTCATACAATACATCCATTCTGTTCAGTAAGGCATTGCCAATAAAACGAAGCCTGTTTTCTAAAAAGCTGTCATATATATTGTCGTGAATAGGTGTATGTTCTAAGCCTAAATCTTTAAAATGTGCTACCATTCTGTGTACTGACGCAGTGGTGGCGGGAAAGCGAAATGAACCGGTATCAGTCATTGTACCGGTATATAAACAGGTTGCAATAGTTGTATCTAATAATTCAGGCTGCTCAGATTGCATGATAAAGTCATACACCATTTCGCAGGTAGAACTTTTGCCGGTATTACTGATGCCAAATTGAAAGGCTGCTATTTGTGGTTGTTCATGATGATCAATTAGTACTTTAACACCGGTTGCAGCATCAATATATTTTTCAAGGTGTTTGGTACGATGCAACACATTAAAATCCAAACAAAACAAAATTTCTGCCGACTGAATGAAAGCAATGGCAGTATCTTTTTTAGCTTCAAAATCTATCACTTTATCAGCACCGGGCAACCAATCTAAAAAATCGGCCCAATTGGTGGGAGAAATAACGGTAACATCATGCCTCAATTTTATTAAAAAATGGTATAATCCCAAAGATGAACCCATTGCATCTCCATCAGGCTTTTGGTGTGTAGTAATGATGATTTTTTTAGGTGCTCTTAAAAGAGGGTAAAATGCTTCAATTGCTTTCATATTCAGGTGGGCAAAAATAGAGTAAATCTATATGCCAATAACAGCTTTTAAAAAAGATAAGCATTTATTTAGCAGGATTAATGAAAACACTGTAAGTTAAACCATTAATTTTGCTGCCAAATTGAATAAAACATTTATGAGTAACAGAACTTTTACGATGATTAAGCCCGATGCTACTGCTAAAGGCTATACCGGTACTATTATAAACCAAATAATTGAGGCAGGTTTTACCATTAAAGCCATGAAGTGGACTAAATTAACTACTGAACAAGCTGGCGAATTTTATGCCATTCATAAAAAACGTCCTTTTTTTGGTGAATTAGTAACTTTTATGAGTAGCGGCCCCATAGTTGCAGCTATTTTAGAGAAAAAAAATGCAGTGAATGATTTTAGAAAACTGATTGGTGCTACCAACCCGGCACAAGCTGAAGAAGGCACCATTAGAAAAAAATATGCAGCCTCTGTTGGCGAAAATGCCGTACATGGCAGTGATAGTGATGAAAATGCCTTAATTGAAAGCGACTTTTTCTTTTCAAAATTGGAAAGATTTTAATGAGTGCCTGAAATTGGCATGATTTTTTCTACTATTTAATTGGTTTTTTAAGGGTTTAGGGTTGAAAAAAGGGCTTCTACACAAAGAAGCCCTTTTTCATTTCTATCAGGAAAATATTGCATTGAATAAGCTAATTCTCTACCTCAGTAACTTCTGGTTTGGGGAATAAAATACCCACCGGCGGGGCTAATATAATTTTTACCACCCAAAAATACATTATCTAACCGAACAGAGAATGTAACCTGAAAAGAATAATAAGAATCTTTATAATGTGGATTACCACGTGGGCGGTATAATGGCGGTTTGACTCCGGGACTAACTTCATCACCCCTGAATGATAAGGAGGCAGCTTCCAACTGTCCGGCTGCAATTAATGCATCGGTAGCATATTTAGGTGTACTTACATCATCTAAATAATCGGTAAAAAGTATACGATAATTAAATTCAAAACCAACAGCAAAAGCGTTACTAACCTCATAACGCACTCCGGCACCAAAAGGAATATTCAATTGCATACGATGGTAGGGTTTAGGGTAGCCGGGTTGATTTAAGTACTGCCCTTCGGTACCCACATCGTGTAGATAAACTTTATTACCATTTCTGTCGTAAGTTGTAGGGTTAAAATGGAATAATCCAAATCCGCCAAATACATAGGGTACAATATTATAGATATTTCGATCCAAAATATCGTATTCCATCATATTAGAAACTTCCCATACAAAACTTTTGAAATTTAAGTTTCTGTCTCTTAAATCGGCTCTGGGAGACAAAGCATCATTTCCCTTCACACCCAATAAAGACAATCCTAACCTATAACGAATTTTTTCGCCTAAATCATAAGTGGCCCCTCCCATTACATCCGGTGAAACTTGTTTAAATGCAGGAGAGCCTTGAATTAAATCGCCTAAATAAGCGCTAACGCCTATACCGCCAAAGGCACGAACACGTTGTGCCATAGTTGGGCTATTTAATGCTACAATTACAATGAGCAGTAAAATGCGAAAAGATGCTTTTAAATGCATTAAAATGAGTTAGTGGTTTGTAATTGATGAGAAACTTTTTTAATTACGTTTTCAAATATATTGAATTTATGCAATTATGAGCAATAACTGTTCCAATTCCTGAAAAAAAAGGGTAGAATACTTTTGTTGCATTGAATGCAACTATTCTTTAAAAAAAAGTATATCTACTTGAATGCAAATTCCGTGTATGTTTATTTATTTTCCTTTTCGGCCTGCCACCTGGCACGACCATAGCCGTTTAACACATGCTTTTCACTATGATAAGAGGAACGCACCAAAGGCCCGCTTTCCACATAATCAAACCCAATTTGATAGCCTATTTCTTTTAATTCAGCAAATTCATCGGGATGTACAAAACGCCGCACAGGCAAATGTTTAGCTGTTGGTTGTAAGTATTGTCCTAAAGTTAACACATTACAATCTACTGTTCTTAAATCGTGCATAGTTTGGATAACTTCTTCTTTGGTTTCACCAATGCCCAACATTAAGCCGGTTTTGGTACGCATACCACCCAATTTTAATATTTTTAATACTTCTAAACTTCTTCGGTATTTGGCCTGAACACGTACCTTTCTTGTTATACTTTCTACCGTTTCCATATTATGGCTTACCACTTCAGGGGCAGCATTAATAATTCTTTGAATTTGTTCGGTAATACCTCTAAAATCAGGAATTAAAGTTTCTAATGTGGTTGTGGGATTGAGGGCTTTTACCGCTTTAATGGTATTATACCAAATAATTGAGCCACCATCTTTCAATTCATCGCGGTCTACACTTGTAATAACAGCATGTTTTACTTTCATTAAATGAATGGCTTCAGCTACTCTTTGTGGTTCATCCCAATCAACCGGTGCAGGCCTGCCGGTAGTAACTGCACAAAACCCACAGCTGCGGGTACATACATTTCCTAATATCATAAAGGTGGCAGTACCTTCACCCCAACATTCCCCCATATTGGGGCAATTACCGCTTTCGCAAATAGTATGCAGTTTATGGGTATCTACCAATCCGCGAACATGTTTGTAACTTTCACCAATGGGTAATTTCACTCGTAACCAATCAGGTTTTTTTATTCTTGTTGAATTTGTTGTTGCTGAAATAATCGGTAATTCTTCCACAAAATCTGTTTTTACATAATTGCAATAATGCTTATCATCATTTTAAATTGTTGCATAGCAATGGGGTTAGTTGCCATTTTTTTAATATCAGCGCATTTCATTAAGTGCTAATGTTCCATAAAACCCTGCGAACTTTTAAAATAAAGATGTGCAAATTTACATTACTTTCTTCTACCAAAAACAATGGCCACATAGGCATTAAAAAACAATTTCCGATTCGGGCTATTCACCATAATGGGCATATTTTGCGTATAGTATTCTAAGTTTACGCCTAATTCTAATGCAGAAAGCAATTCATTATATCGGCCATAATCAAACCGAAGGGCGGCCCGTACTTGTGCGCCGGGTACATATTTTATTTCATTTAAACCCTTGCTGAAGCCCGATGAGCCCTGAATGAGCGTATAATCCAAAAAAGCAGTTGGATTATCTGAATATTTTATATCATTTAGTTGATTGGCATTGTTTGGATCCTGAACTTGCAAATAATAAGGTTTAAGCATACCCAAACTAAATCCACCACCATAAATAGCTGAAACGGCCACTCCATTTTTATTCCCTTTGCCACCAACCAGCCTTTGTTGGCCAATGCCTAATTTAAAATTGTAAAAATTATTTTTTTTTCCGTAAACATAGGGGTTACCCAAAAACACAAAGCCACCTCCTACTAATGGAACGGATGTTTTTTCCTCATGCCTGTCTTTGTGTTCTCCTAATTCCATCCACCAAATATTGGTTTTGGTAATAGTTTTATATTTCCCATGTTCATAAAAAATGCCATAACCATCTGTATTCAACCTTACGCCAAATGCGCCTTGTTTCTGGTAAATGAGTGCTCCTTCCTCTTCTTGTTTTATTAAATTATTAATTCTTTCTCTGCGTTCTGCAGCTTTTTGTTGGCGGCTGGTAGGTGCATGCGTGCTTTGTGCAAATAGAAAAACTGGTGCCAGGGTTAAGGTTAATACAATAATTTGCTTCACAAGAATAATTTTAATGCTAATTTAGATAAAAATTTAACCTATGACTTCAATTGTGCTGTATAAAGGAAATTTAAGAACAGAATTAACACATTTACAAAGCGGAACCCTTATTGAAAATGATGCACCAACCGATAATCAGGGAAAAGGCGAACGGTTTTCGCCCACCGATTTAGTAGCCACTGCATTAGGTAGTTGCATGATTACCACTATGGGAATTAAGGCCAATACAATGAATATTGATTTAACGGGAACAAAAGCCGAAATAACAAAAATCATGAAAAGTGATCCAAGAAGAATTGGTAAAATTATTACACACATCCTATTTCCTCACTCTTTGCACCATTTAGAGGAAAAGCAAAAACAAATTTTAGAAAACACGGCACGTACCTGCCCTGTAGCAAAAAGCCTGCATTCTGATTTGGAAACAGACATTCAATTTACCTGGGAATAATTACCTGCTATTTTGATTTAATATTTTATGCCCCACTGCACAGGATAAACATTTTTTTTCTGAACAATATTGCCGGGATAAATGAATCAATGCCTGTGAATCAAGTGCATTTTTATTAGGTATTTGATATTGCACCCAGCTATTAGTTAAGGCATTTTTTTCGGCGGGAAGAAGTGTTAGCCATTGAATGGCTTTGTTTTTATAATCATCATCATGATGAAAATCCCCATAAGCAAATAACATGGGGCATATGGTGTTGATGATGAGTGTATGCACCATTTGCCTGCCTAAATTTTTAGGAAGGCAGGCTGTTGGTTCATCTGTTAAACTATGGTGATAATGCCAATAATCATTAGCGGTAACATTGAACAGTGCGATGAGTTGTTGTAAGCTTTCCGCTTTTTTAATGGCATCGAATAAATGAAATGACTGATGAATAAGCATAGCCAGTTGTGCCAAACGAACCGTTGGGAAATTGGCCGGACGCATTCTTAAAAATTTGGGTAAAATATTGGCAGGCTTCAATGCATATTTTTTTTGTAAAAACAAATACTCTTTTTGCAGCATTTGTACATACTTATCTTCAAAATCATTTCTGTTTAATAAATTAGCCTGACCTAATAATATAGCTTCCAATTGCTGAATATTATTTTTGTGTTTTGCCAGAATATTTACCGGTGTTAATTCAGCCATTTTCTGAAACAGCAGGGCATTTTGAGTTAACCCAAAATTGTAGGCCAATACCTGCCAGAAAACAGCTTCCCAATGACCATTTGTGGTTTCTAATTTTTGAATAATTCTCTCTGCATGGCCAATTAATTTATCAATGGCTAAACGTTCTTTCCATGCCATCCATTCTAAATAACTCAATGCAGGCAAATGAGTTGAGCAGGGTATTTTTTGTGGATTTTGTAATAATTGTGTGTAATGTTCTAATAATAATTTGGGAACCCGATTGCTTAAACTGAGTGTATGCATGGGGTTACCGGATACATCATGTATAACCTGATCATTTTGCCAAACTACATGCAAAATAACATTTTTAAAATGTGGGTCATCGTAGTGTTGATGCACTAACCAGTCTGAAGCCTGTACATGAATTTCTATATTACCTGCTAAAGTAATTTGATTGATTTGGATAACTGCCTCTAAAAAATCTGGCCCCTGGTGGGTATTGTACTGCCCGGTCTTAATCACTTTTAACGGCTCACCCGCATCAGTGAATAAAGATGCAGTATTGTAATACTGAAACTGCCAAACAAAATGCAGCAAACGTTCGTTCAGATATTGAAGCACAAGCATAGGTTATTAAAATGGAACTTCAATATATACAAAATAATTTATTTACACAATAATCCGTAAATTTTATTAAGGGGTAAGCCCATTACATTATAATAATCACCTTCAATAGCTTTAATACCAACATACCCAATCCATTCCTGAATAGCATAACCGCCTGCTTTATCATATGGTTGATAGTTATCTACATAATAATTAGCTTCTTCTTCAGTAATAAGATTAAAATAAACATTGGTTACTTCAGCCAGTGACATTTCTGTTCCATCACCACTTAATAATACTACTCCTGTAATTACCTGATGCATACGGTTAGATAAACTTAGAATCATTCGAATGGCCTCCGCTCTATTGGCCGGTTTACCTAAAATGGTTTCATCTACTACCACAATAGTATCGGCAGCAAGAATCGTTTTGTGGTTTAGTTCACCATGAAAATCGGCAGTAATTTTTTCTTTCACTGCCAGTGCTTTATTTCGGGCAATATGAATGGCAATTTCATTTTTGGTAAGTGATGTGGGGAAGGATTCATCTGTTGCCTTTGCTACTACGATAAAAGGGATTCCCACTTTTTCCAATAATTCTTTTCTGCGCGGTGAGTGAGAGGCTAAAATAATTTCTTGCATAACTTTTTTGATATACGCATGCAAATTATAACATTACACCCTGTTTACATAGGATGCCGGAAAAATAACATAGAAACAATACCCGTAAACATAATGATTTTTACCAAAGTGCTTAATTGATGAAAATTTTTACTGTTTTGCGCTTTCACTAATAACCGTATTACCTGCAATAATGGAAGTGTAATGCAAATAAAGCCATACAAAGCCGTTATCCACCAGCCATTCAATAATACATACAATTGCAACAGCAGTAAAACTGCAGTTAGCACAATTGTCCATACTAATGTAAAAACTTTGGTACTATTTATTCCCCAAATAATAGGCATTGTTTTACAGCCGTATTTTCGGTCGCCATCAATATCTTCCATATCCTTGATTACTTCACGTATTAATGAAATAATAAATGCAAATCCGGCATACAAAAATGTAAATCGAAATAATTTATGTGTATCTAAATTGCCAATAGGCGGAAAAGCAAAAAAATAGTGTTGCTCTGCCCACCAGAGTATTAAAATAGACCAGGCTGTAAGCAAAGAAATAAGTACATTCCCCAATAAAAATTTTTTTTTCAGCGAAGCAGAATAAACGAACAAAAGCAGCACACTCAATACATTGAATATGCCGATAAAAGATGTTGGCGTTGATTTATCAATATAAAAGCCCAATGCAATGCCAACAATACTAAATATAAAATGCCAAAAAATTACCCATCGGCGGCTAATGGTTTTATCAACAACTAATCGTTTGGGTTTATTCACCAAATCAATATTTAAATCAAAATAATCGTTAATAACATAACCACCTGCAGCAATGCAAACCAAGCTAAAAGAAAGTAATAAAAATGACGAAATATTTAAAGCATTATTTATCCCTGCATCAACAAACAAAGGCATTACAATGCAATACTCAAACATTGCCTGTGTTGAAAAAATAAATAACAGGTTGGGCCAACGAATCAGTTGCAGAAATGCTTTGACAATTTTCAATTGATAAATTTTATTCAATAATAAAATAATAATAGGATGAATAGCTTATGTAACAATACAAACATCATTACATTGGTATTGCCTAACATAATGCCATCCATTTTCGCAGCAAAATTATTGGAAACGGGCAAATGTGTGGAATTTAATTCGCAGATTGCAATTTTGATTCAAATACAATCCATGAAGCTTTACCCTAAGTAAAACGTTACAGGCAACAGAATAAAAAATTTGGTTTTAAATAAAAAAAATTATATTGTGGTCACGTTTACGTTCAATTGCTTACCAAAAAAATCCCTCACGGTATACTGTTGAGGGATTTATTTTTGATTTTTTCCTCAATAATATAGTCAGTAAAAAACTTATACAATTGCGCATATTTCGGCTTATGGGTTAATAAAGATTGATGATGTTGAATAGTAACCGAATCATTTCGAAAAGCCGGTCCCGTTTGCAGCGCTATGGGTGCTGTTGTATCATTCATTCTGGCAGCAGTTTGATGTATTAATGGAATTAACAATGAAAATGGAAGGTTTTGTTCATTGCAATAAGAAAATGCCATTTGGTACAAATAGTTAGTGAAATTAGAGGCAAAAACGGCTGCAAGGTGCAGTTTCCCTTTTTCTTCATCTGTTAGCACCACCACTTCACCGGTTGTTAAGTCATTGCCCAATTTTATTAAACTATTTAAAGTGTAAGCATTGCTGGCAGTGATGACCAATGGAAAACCGGTCATTTTTTCCATCTGCGCATTCAAACTTTGAATAGGCCATAACACACCATAAGTTTCAGTAAAATTTTTAAATACTTCAGCAGGAACACTACCTGATGCATGTACTAAGAATTTATGCTGAAATAACGGATAAGCGGCTACTTCCTGAATTAAATTATCGGGCAAAGCAAATAAATACAAATGGGCACCGGTATCCATCTCATTGATATCTGTTGTAAATGATGCCTGTAATTGCATGGCCAATGAAGCAGCATGTTCAGGCGTTTTACCAACAATTTGCAATATTTTATGTTTTTTTTGAAATAGTAATTTTCCAAATATACCAGCCACATTACCGGCACCAAGAATAACTATATCCATATATTTGTTTTTAGTATGAATAAGAAAATTAAAACCAAAATAAAGGCAAGTTATTATATTGTACTGATAAAAGTGATGACCCTTTTCAGTACACGAGCTGCGGCTTTAAAAGCATATCAACTATTTTCAACCCCTTATTCTGGAAAACCCAAAAGAATTTCACCTGCAGAATTTGCTTTTGCAACCCCGCTTTCATTATCCTTTAAAGGCAAAGTACTAAGGGGCTGGCAATGGCAACCAGAACCTGAAAAAAATAATGGGAAAAAAGTTTTGATTGCACATGGCTTTGATAGTTGCAGTTATCGGTTTGCACATTTCATCCAACCTTTTTTACAACAAGGATTTACCGTTATTGCCTTTGATGCCCCTGCACACGGATTAAGCGACGGTAAAACAACCCATATTTTAGAATATAGAAATGCCATTGTTGCCATCTTCAGAAAATATGGCCCTTTTGAAGTGAATATAGGACATTCATTAGGCGGTATGGCCATTAAATTAGCGGCAGAAAAATTACAAGACACCTCTAAAGTAATTTTAATTGCCCCGGCTACAGAAACTTCTGCAGCCATCCAGGCTTTTTCAAAATTATTACGCTTAAATACCCATACAAAACCGGCATTCATTGAACACATTAAAACACTATCCAATCATAGTATCCAATATTTTTCTGTAAGCAGGGGCTACTGCGCATATCCATGCGCCGGTATTATGGATACATGATGAATTAGATAGAATTTGTCCGTTTAAAGAGGTACTTCCAATTCAACTAAAACAATATCCGCATATTTCATTTTATTGTACAAAGGAACTAGGTCATAGCTATATTTACAGGAGTAAATCTGTTAAAAATGCCATTATTTCATTCAGTAATAATGAACTATCGTTTTTGTGATTTAAAGCTTTCAACTAATATTGCATCATACTTTATTGAAAATATTGGTCAAAAAACCATTATTTAACGATTCATCCATAGATTCGTTGGTATTGTTCACTACATATTAAATAAGAATGGCAAAGAATTTATTAATCGTCGAATCACCGGCAAAGGCAAAAACAATAGGCAAAATCTTAGGGAATGATTTTGAGGTGAAAAGTTGTTATGGGCATATCAGAGACCTTGAAAAGGATGATATGGGCATAGATATTAATAAAAATTTTGAACCACGTTATATTGTTCCGGATGAAAAGCAAAAAGTAGTAAAAGATTTAAAACAATTAGCGACAAAAGCTTCAGAAGTGTGGTTAGCATCGGATGAGGACCGGGAAGGTGAAAGTATTAGTTGGCACTTAGCAGAAGTGTTAGGATTAGACCCCAATAAAACCAAAAGAATTGTATTTCATGAAATAACTGCACCAGCCATTAGAAAAGCAGTTGAAAACCCAAGACTCATCAATATGAATTTGGTGAATGCACAACAGGCCAGAAGAGTATTAGACCGGCTAGTTGGATTTGAATTAAGCCCGGTTTTATGGAGAAAAATTGGCATGCAACGCAGCCTCAGTGCCGGCCGTGTGCAAAGTGTAGCAGTAAGATTAATAGTAGAAAGGGAAAGAGAAATTAACCAGTTTATTCCGGAAAAAGGTTTTAAAATTGAGGCATTATTTGCAGCACCAGATTTAAACAATAAAACAGTAACTTTTAAAGCAGAAGGACCCTCTAAAATTGCTACCACTGAAGCAGCAAACAATTTTTTACAGCAATGTACAGGGGCACAATACATCGTGCAACAAGTTGAGGTAAAACCTGCTAAACGCACACCTGCAGCGCCTTTCACCACTTCAACCCTACAACAGGAAGCCTCCAGAAAATTAGGCTACGGTGTTAGCAAAACCATGTTACTGGCACAAAAATTATATGAAAGCGGGTACATAACTTATATGCGTACTGATAGCATTCAGCTTTCAGATACTGCCTTAACCGATATTAGAAAAGAGATCAACGAATATTACGGCAGCCAGTACCACCAGCCCAGGAAATTCAAAAATAAAAATGAAAGTGCGCAGGAAGCCCATGAAGCCATTAGGCCTACTTACATAAACAGGCATACCATTGAAGAAGCCGATACCAAAAAATTATACGAATTAATTTGGAAACGAACCATTGCTTCTCAAATGAGTGATGCTGCATTTGAAAAAACCACTGCGCAAATAAATGTTTCAACAAACAATGAAAAATTAACAGCTACCGGTGAAGTATTAAAATTTGATGGTTTTTTAAAAGTATATTTTGAAGGAAGAGACGATGAGGAGGAAGAAGATACAGAAAAAATGTTACCTCCCCTTTCAGAAAGACAAAAATTAGCCTTTAAAGAAATGCTGGCAACAGAAAAATACAGCCGAACACCGGCAAGGTATACAGAAGCTTCATTAGTAAAAAAACTGGAAGAGTTGGGTATTGGAAGGCCATCTACCTATGCCCCTACCATTACAACTATTGTTAAAAGGAATTATGTAGAAAAAAGAGATAAAGAAGGTGTGCCATAGCAAATTACTCTATTAAAACTTACCCCGCAAAACCATATTGAAAAAAATATCATCACAGAAATAACCGGCGCAGAAAAAGGGAAATTGTTTCCAACTGATTTGGGCATATTAGTAACCGATTTTTTGAAACAATATTTTCAAAAAATTATGGACTATGGATTTACGGCTAAAATTGAAGAAAACTTTGATGAAATTGCCGAAGGAAAAATTCAATGGAATAAAATGATTGGTAATTTCTATCAACCATTTCATGAAGACATTGAGCATACCATAGAAAATGCAGAACGAGCAAAAGGAGAACGCGAATTGGGTGCTGATCCTGAAAGTGGTAAAAAAGTAATTGCCAGAATGGGCCGATATGGCGCTATGGTGCAAATTGGTATTGCAGACGAAGAAGAAAAACCCCGTTTTGCCAAACTCAATAGCAATCAAAGTATTGAAACTATCACATTGGATGAAGCACTTGAACTATTTAAATTACCCCGTACTTTAGGAGCATACGAAAATCAGGAAGTTAGTGTGAATGTGGGGCGTTTTGGCCCTTATGTAAAATGGGGTGAGCAGTTTATTTCATTACCTAAAGGCGTTGACTTATCTGAAATTGAACTGGAACAAGCCATTACTTTCATTCACCAAAAAAATGAGGCAGATGCACCAATTGCCACCTACAAAAAGTTACCGGTTACAAAAGGGAAAGGACGGTTTGGCCCCTTCATTAAATGGAATGAGGTTTTTATTAATGTTCCTAAAAAATACAATTTTGATGCTTTAAGCCAAAAGGATATTGAAGAATTAATCGAAGCGAAGGTGGAGAAAGAAGCCAATCGTTTTATTCAACAATGGCCAATGGAAAAAATATCAATTGAAAATGGCCGATGGGGACCATTTATCCGCTTTCAAAAGAAAATGTTGAAACTGGGTAAAAAAACGGATGGTACAAAATATGAAGCTGCTGAATTGGAAACCATTTCGTTAGATACTGTAAAAACCATGATTGAAGCACAAGTACCTAATGCATTTGCTAAAAAAACCAAGGCTGCAGCAAAAAAATCGGTAACTACCAAAACAAAAGCAAAAAAATAAAGCTAT
>JAKAKY010000245.1 GCA_021824365.1 Bacteroidota bacterium
CACTACAATTAAAGCAGCTATAATTTTAGGAAATAATAAATAGCTTTTGGTATTAATGCCCATAATTTCAATGGCATCAATTTGTTCGCTGATGCGCATATTACCCAATTCACTGGCAATTTTACTACCTACCACACCCGCCAACACAATACAAACAACGGTAGGTGATAATTCCAATATCATACTATCACGCACAATTTGGGCAATGGTTGCCTGCGGTACTAACGGACTTACCAACTGATAAGCCGTTTGAACGGTAGTTACTGCACCTAAAAAAAGAGAAATAATCACCACAATAGGCAAGGCACCCACGCCAATATCTACACATTGGTTCATGAGTTCTTTCCAATACATTTTCCAGTTCTCCGGACGTGTAAACATTCCTTTTAACAACAATAGAAATGCGCCTAAATGTGAAAAAAAAGACATGTTGAAATTTTTAAATGGTGCCGGTAAAACAATTTATCAACGAAAATATTAATTCTTTTTTAAACGGCGTTTTTTCCACCATTTGGTTTTTCCTATTTCAGCTTCTGTATCTAATTTACACTTCATTTGTGCATCTACCACAGCAATTAAAGCCATGTTTACAATACTCCGCACACTGCTACCCAATTGTAACACATGTACAGGTTTTTTCAATCCCAGCAAAATAGGGCCAATGGCATCGGCACCACCCAACTCCTTCAATAAATTGTAGGCAATATTGCCCGAAGTTAAATTAGGGAAGATGAGCACATTTACATCCTGGTCTACCAATTCGCTGAACGGATAATTATCTTTTAAAATTTCATTGTTAAAAGCAAGACTCGCCTGCATTTCGCCATCAATAATTAAAGAAGGATTACGTTGTTTCACAATTTGAACAGCTTCTGCCACCAAATTGGCTTCGGGCGAATTACTGCTACCAAAGTTGCTGTAACTCAACATAGCAATGCGGGGCACTAAATTAAAAGTGCGTACTTCGCGGGCCACCATTAATGTTATATCAGCTAATTCTTCGGCTGTAGGATTAAAGTTAACGGTGGTATCGGCTAAAAAAAGCGGGCCTTTTTTGGTAAGTAACAAATACATCCCTGCAATTTTTTTCACCCCTTCATCGGTACCAATAATTTGCAATGCCGGCTTTATGGCATCGGCATAATTACGGGTTAGGCCTGAAATCATGGCATCGGCATCACCGGTTTCCACCATCATACAACCAAAATGGTTACGGTCTTTCATCATTTTAAAACTCTCATAGCGGTTAAACCCTTTGCGTTGTCTTTTTTGGAAAAATAGTTGCCCATAAAATTCACGTTTATCGGCATAAGTATCACTACGTGTATCAATAATGGGCAGGTCTGATATATCTACACTATTGTCCTGCGCAATTCTTTTAATATCTTCTTCCACTCCCAATAATATAGGATAAGCAATACCTTCATCGTAAGCAATACTGGCAGCTTTTAAAATTTTTAAATTATCGGCTTCTGCAAATACAATGCGTTTAGGTGCACGGCGTGCTTTGTTACTGATTATCCGCATTAACTGATTATCCAATCCCAATCGTTTATTCAACTCCAAAGCATATTCATCCCAGTTTTGAATGGCACGTTGTGCCACACCGCTTTCTATGGCAGCCTTCGCTACAGCCGGTGCCACGGTAGCAAGTAAACGGGGATCAATTGGTTTGGGAATAATATATTCAGGGCCATAGTTTAAATTTTTCTGATTATATGCCAGGTTTACAATATCGGGAACCGGAGAACGGGCCAATTCGGCCAATGCTTTTACGGCAGCCAGTTTCATGGCTTCATTAATTTGCGTAGCCCTAACATCCAATGCCCCTCTGAATATGTACGGAAAGCCCAATACGTTATTTACCATATTGGGATAATCGCTGCGGCCGGTGGCCATAATTATATCTTTTCTAACAGCAATGGCATCTTCATAAGTTATTTCAGGATCCGGATTGGCCATGGCAAATACAATGGGGTTTTTAGCCATGCTTTTAATCATTTCCTGCGTAACTACATTGCCCACGCTTAACCCTAAAAAAACATCGGCATCTTTCATGGCTTTGGCTAAATCCCAGTCTGCTTTATCAACCGCAAACTTTATGCGTGCATCTCCTAAATCATTGCGCCCTTTATGTAAAACCCCATCTTTATCAAACATAATAAAATGTTCATATTTTGCTCCCAATGCAACATATAATTGCACACAGGCCATTGCTGCAGCGCCGGCACCATTAACTACAAAACGGGCTTTATCTATTTTTTTTTTCTGAATATCTAATGCATTCAACAAAGCAGCACTGCTAATAATTGCAGTTCCATGCTGGTCGTCGTGCATAATGGGTATTTTCAGTAGCCTGCGCAATTGTTCTTCAATATAAAAACATTCCGGCGCTTTAATATCTTCCAGATTAATGCCGCCAAAAGTGGGCTCTAAACTCTTTACAATAGCCACAAATTTTTCCGGGTCTTTTTCATTGATTTCAATATCAAACACATCAATATCTGCAAAAATTTTAAACAATACCCCCTTCCCTTCCATCACCGGTTTACTGGCTTCGGGGCCAATATCGCCCAGGCCCAATACGGCCGTACCATTGGTAATCACGGCCACTAAATTACCTTTGGCAGTGTATTTATAAATATCTTCGGGGTTTTCTTTAATGGCTTTACAGGGCTCGGCAACGCCGGGGCTGTATGCCAGTGAAAGATCACGCTGGGTTTTGGCTTCTTTGGTAGGAATTACTTCAATTTTTCCGGGTCGGCCTTTGGCATGGTATTCCAATGCCTCCTCTCTTCTTAATTTTTTCTTATCCATGTAAGCATTTTTTGGGTACCGGCTTTAACAACATGGGGCATCGCCTGTTGTGTCACTCACTTCAGGGTTCCGAACAAGGGGCATCACTTGCAGGCAACAGCTTCTGTTTCACTAAAGCAGGCGTGCAAAGTACAACTAAAATACAGAAATTAAAATGATTGGCGTTTAGAACCCTTAATACCTACAAATGTGCGCATTAAAAAAGGCTGTATCAAAAAATGATACAGCCTCTCAACTCTTTGTAAATTTTATTTTATTTCACAATTACTTTCACAGAGCACATTTTATTGTTTCGTTCCATTTCTAAAACATATAATCCCGCCTGCACACCAACTATATTTAAGTTATAATTATCCGATTCTGTTTCCTGGTAAGTCCATTCTTTCACTAACAAACCGGTATAAAAATTGTAAAGATGCATTTTGGTAATTCCATTGGTGCCGGATACAGCCAAAGCTTTTGAACGCATTGCGGTTACAGTCGTATCTACTGCTTCTTTTACACGTACATTTATATTACCTGATGCCGGATTGGGCGATGCTGTTAACGCATAAGGCGCATAGCAATTGCTCCAAATAGTTACACCACCTTTTCCTGTGCCGCAGGCATTTGTTGCAGAAATTGTAATTCCACCGCCTCCTGTAACTGCTACAAGGGTGTTGGGTTGATTGGGAGAATAAATTACCCAATTACTATTAGCAGGATTGTCAACCGTCCAAAGCCAACTTGTTACTGCACTATTTGTAATGGCATTTAAGAACCATTCCTGGTAGGTACCATTACATGACCCTGTCATTGAAGATGTAACACTTGTTATAACCGGTGCACCAACTGTAATATTTGGTTTGGTAATAATAATATTCCCACAAGAATTTGTTACCGTTGCTGTTAAAGTAATCATTCCATTGCCGGTACTGGTT
>JAKAKY010000246.1 GCA_021824365.1 Bacteroidota bacterium
ATTGTAGTTTATGGCGTTTATAAACCTACATTAATTCAGTTGCCGAAATTCATAGCTATATAATATGTAATAATATGAAAACAACCCTATTCATCATCGGCGTAATTTGGCTTTTTTTATGGGAAATATTACGCGTATATTTTATTATGCCATTTCCGGGCAGCCAACAAATGAATAGTGTACATTGGGCTTATTGGATTGGTCGTAATATACTATGGTTAAGGCTGATTGGCCTGGTATTGGTTTGTTATCCGATTGTGTACTTTTTTATTCAGAAGCAGCTATTACCAAAAATTTTGGCAGCTGTTTTAGGGATTGCTTACATCGTGGTTTTTTATTTATTCAATTATCAGTATGAAGCCGATAAAATGTTTTATCAACCCAAACATCAATTGTTTGCAAATTCGGCAGATGATTCTACCAATACCCGTCAATTGGTAATTGGCGTAGTGATAAATCAGGAAGCAAAAGCCTATCCGTTGCAAATGATTGGCTATCACCATCAAATTGTTGATACAATAGGTAATACGCCTGTTATTATTACCTATTGTACCGTTTGCAGAACCGGAAGGGTATATAGTTCTTTTGTAAATGGCAAAAATGAATCATTCCGCTTAGTAGGCATGGATCATTTTAATGCTATGTTTGAAGATGCAACCACCAAAAGCTGGTGGGGCCAGGCAACCGGAGAGGTCATTGCAGGTGCTTTGCAAGGGCACAAGTTAAAAGAACTACCCAGTAATCAATTAACATTGGCTGCCTGGTTGCGGCAATATCCTAATTCTTTCATTCTACAACCCGATCCATCTTTTAAAAAACAATATGCCGATTTAAATGGCTATGATAAGGGTACCGTTAAAAGCAGTTTGGAAAAGCGAGATTCCGGATCGTGGCATCCCAAATCCTGGGTAGTAGGTGTTGTACAAAATGGCACTGCAAAGGCTTATGATTGGAATACGTTTGTACATCAACAAATCATTAATGATATCTGTAATAACCAGCCGGTAGTGCTTGTATTAGAAGAGGATACTGCCTCTTTTCATGTTTTTAACCGAATATTGAATGGGCATGTTTTCCATTTTCAAAAGAATGTTAATAATACTTTTATGGATAGCATTACACACTCTGTTTGGAATATGGATGGTGAATGTATTGAAGGAAGTGAAAAAGGCAGCAAATTACAGCCTGTGCAGGCCTATCAGGAGTTTTGGCATTCTTGGAAAACATTTCATCCGGGAACGGGCAGGTATGAAGAATAACATTTGTGTTGATGATGTTTTTTTCAATTGGAAAATACAACGAATATTTTAAAATTTCTTTATGTAACTAATAATACATAAGTTCGTTTCAACAACAATATTTAGTAAAGGAATTGAAAATGTTAACTTGTAAAAAACAATCGAGTATGAAAAAAGTAATTTTATTCATGGTATTTGCATCCGCAACATGCTATGCCAATGCGCAAACCAAAAATTTTATTGACCAACCCTATTTGGAAGTAAGCGGTACGGCCGATAGTTTGGTAAAGCCCAATGAAATTTTTATACATTTTACCATTAATGAAAAAGATACTAAAAACAAAGTATCGTTAGAAGATCAGGAAAAAGCCATGTTCCGGGCAATACAACAGTTAGGCATTGACGCTTTTAAAAACTTAACGGTGAATGATATGGTCAGTAATTTTCAATATTATTTTCTTCGCGGAAAGGATGTGCTAAAATCCAGAGATTATCTATTAAAGGTTTCTGCTGCTATGGAGGCGGGTAAGGTATTTGTGGCATTAGAACAATTGGGCATTGCCAATGCGGGCATTGATCATGTAGGCCATTCGGATTTAGAAGCCATTAGAAATACCATTAGAAGCAAGGCAGTTCAAAATGCGCATCAAAGAGCCATGGCATTAACTGCACCATTGCACCAGAGTTTAGGCCCTGCCATTTATATTGGCGATGAAGACCGGTATGTTCAGCCTTACGATAATCGTGCAGCACGAATGATGGTAGCCAATGTAATTGAAAAAAGTGCCGATGCACAACCTGATATTAGTTTTGAAAAAATAAAGGTTACGGCGAATATAACTGTACGTTTTATATTGAATAAATAGGAATTTGTTCCATTTCACCGGGCATGATTATTTTGTTGCTTTTTAAGGATGAACAGCTGGATATCAAGGCGGTTTAATGACGGATGCGGCTCCTTAGGTATCGTACTAAAATAAATGATATATTTTTAAACAGGTCATCCTTTCGGGATGAATGCTATTGGTATTTTGCACATCAATATTCCAATAGGAAGATTATGCGAAAAAAACGAATAATTTCAGCTAATAGCTGAATCCGAAGGGTACACATGTTTATGGCAAAAAAAGATAAATGGCAATAGTTGGGACAATGCTTTTATAAATTTTAGCGTAAACAACCTTAGTTACGATGCCAATGGCAATATACTAACCATGAATCAGTATGGGTATTTAACAGGGAGTTCAGGATTAATAGACCAACTAAATTATACCTATCAGAATAATGGCAGCAGTAATCAATTACAGCAGGTAACCGATGCGGCCAATAACCCAACCAGTACCTTGGGCGATTTTCATTATAACACCGCTACAAAAACAACCACCGATTACGCTTATGATGCCAATGGCAATTTAATCAGCGACCAGAATAAAGCCATTAGCAGCATACAATACAATTATTTAAACCTGCCACAGCAGGTAAGTGTAACGGCAAAAGGCAGCATTAACTATGTATATGATGCTTCGGGCAATAAGCTGGCCAAAATAACAACGGATAATACCCTGAACCCTGCGGTTACCAATACCACCCTGTATATTAATGGCTTTGTATATCAAAACGATGTGTTACAGTTTGTAAGCCATGAAGAAGGCAGGGCAAGATTTAAACCCGCAGTTGGCAGTGTACCTGCCGGTTTTGCAATGGATTATTTTATCAAAGACCATTTGGGTAATGTAAGAATGGTACTGACCGATGAACAAAAGCAGGACATATACCCTGCTGCTACCGTAGAAGGCAGTATTACCAGCAATACCAGTGCTGCGTATATAGAAAACCAATATTACAGCATAAACCCTGCAGCCATAGTACCCAACCCCCGGTTTATGCCAACCTACCCCAATAACAATGGCATACCCAATAACAACCCCAATAGCAATACTACGGCTAATAGTACACAGGTGTACAAATTAAACAGCAGTACCGGCGATAAGAGTGGGTTGGGTATTGCCCTAAAAGTAATGGCCGGCGATGTAATTGATATTTTTGGTAAAAGTTATTACAGCCAAAATAACACCAATGACAATACCAATTACAATTTACCCGTATTAACCCTGTTAAGTGGCTTATTGGGCACACCCGCCAACCCGCTGGCAGCAGCCACCCATGGGGCATTAACGGGAAGCCAGTTAAGTAGCATAGGCAACAACAGCAGTGGTGTGGGTAGTTATTTAACATCGGGCAGGTTACCCACTACTTCCACGGTACCGAGGGCTTATATTAATTATATTATTTTTAATGATCAGTTTCAGTATATTAGTGGTGGATTTAGTGTTGCAGGCAGTAGTGGTGTAGTAAAAGACCACCATAATGATGCCGGCATGCAGGGTATACCAATACCAAAAAACGGGTATATTTATATTTACTGCAGCAATGAAAGTCCGGTAGATGTGTTCTTTGATAATTTGCAGGTAGTGCATACCCGAGGCCCTTTGTTGGA
>JAKAKY010000043.1 GCA_021824365.1 Bacteroidota bacterium
TTCAAAATTTTTTAAACGAATATTTTGAAGATGTTGCTGTGTAATTTTTCTATTTTTATTTAATAAGTTAATAACATCATTCTCATCAATAAAAGCCTCCTGAAAATCTTTATCCAGCTCAACAGTTATTCTACTGCATATTTGGTGGTTTTGCCGCTGAATGGCTGCTGACAATAAAATAATAATACCCACACCAATAATTATCCAAAACAAGTTGGCAAAGCCGCTCCTGCTGAATATTTTTTTGAAATGAGTATTTGAGAATACAGTCATTATTATTGTATTAGTTGTTGCTTTAAAGGTTCAATTAATTTATCAATATCACCTGCACCGGCAGTTACCAATAGTTCGGGGCGGTGTAGATTAACCCACTGCAAAAGTTCATCCTTCGATAATATTAACACATTCGTATCTTTCATTTTAGATGCCAGCCACTCAGAATCAATACCCGGAATAGGTAATTCACGAGCCGGGTAAATGGGTAGAAGTATTACCTGGTCAGCATTTTGTAAACTTTTGGCAAATGCATCGGCAAAATCTCTGGTTCTGCTATATAAATGGGGTTGAAAAACCAATACCATTTTTTTGTTTGAATACAGGCTACGAATGCCATGAATCAATGCTTCTAATTCTGCAGGATGATGCGCATAGTCATCAATAAAAACTTGTTGTGGATTTTTTAAAATATATTCAAACCTGCGCTTTACGCCTTTAAATGTTTCAATACTTTCTTTAATAAGGTGGTCAGCAATGCCTAATTGTTTGGCTACAAGAATAGCAGCCAGTGCATTTTCAATATTATGCATTCCACCCATATTTAATTGTACCGAAGCCAATTGCCAATCATTTGTTTGTACTGAAAATGTATAGCCCCCGCTTTGTACTTGTATTTGAGTAGCGTGTATATATGGAACACTGTTATATAAACTATAAGTAAAATTTTTTACTTGCTTATTCAATTGTGCTGCACAGGTAATGGCTGTATGATAAATTAAGGTGCCGCCACTTTTTATTTTGTGGGTAAATGCTATAAAGGCTTCTTCAACTGCTTTTGGTGTTCCATAAATATCGAGGTGATCAGGGTCAATTGCAGTAACAATGGCAATATTGGGTGTAAGTTTTAAGAAGCTCCTGTCGTATTCATCTGCTTCTGCTACCACCACATTATTTTCACTACTCCAAAAATTAGTTTGATAGTTGGCAGAAATACCTCCTAAAAAAGCACTACAGCCATAACCTGAATGCCGGAGTATATGCGCTATCATAGTACTGGTAGTGGTTTTACCATGTGTACCACTTACGCAAATATTAAACGAGTTCAATGTAATCCATTGTAGTACATTGCTACGTTTCACTATTAAATAGCCATGTTCGGCGCAGTAAACCAATTCTTTATTATTAACAGGTATAGCTGGGGTATATACCACTACATCAGGATTTGTAGGGACCAATTGAGGATTTTCATCATAATGCACATCAATTCCTTCTGTAATTAATTGTTTCGTCAAGGCAGTTTCCGTTCTATCATAACCACTTACACGGGTACCTTTGGCATGAAAATATCTGGCCAAGGCGCTCATACCTATGCCGCCAATTCCTATAAAATAAATAGTTTGTATGTTTTTTATTTCAATCATTGAATTGTTTCTAAAATTTTTTCTGCAATGAAATCAGCCGCATTTAACTGAGCTAACTCTGCCATATTTTTACAAAAGGATTTCTGCAATTCAGCATCTTGCAGTAAATCGAGAATTACAGGAACCAACTTATTTTCAGCCTCCGCATCTTTCACTAATCGTGCGGCATTTTTTTGTACCAGATTTTGTGCATTGATGGTTTGATGGTCTTCTGCCGCATAAGGATAAGGAACAAATACAACCGGTTTTTTTGCAATGCACAATTCAGCCACCGACATGGCGCCGGCTCTTGAAACAACAATATCAGCGGCGGAATAGGCCATATTCATTTTTTCAATAAATGGCTGAATAGAAATAAGATGAATACCTTTTGCCAAATGTTGATATTCCTGAAAATTATTTCCACCGGTTTGCCAGATTAATTGAATACCCTTTTCAGCAAACAAACCAATATTTTCTGCAATAGACTGATTGATGCTTTTAGCACCCAAACTGCCACCTAATACTAAAACAGTTGGATGATTAGTTGATAAACCGAAATATTTTAAAGCTTCTGATTTAGGAACCTGATTTTTGATAATTTCATCACGCACCGGATTACCTGAAATGATGATTTTTTGTGCAGGAAAATATTTCGCCATTCCTTCAAAGGCAACAAATACATATTTTGCTTTTTTTGCCAGTAATTGATTTGATTTTCCGGCTAAAGAATTACTTTCATGTATAAATGTTGGAATACCTTTTCGCTGTGCAGTTCGCAATACCGGAAAGGTTGAATAACCGCCCACGCCAATTACTGCATGGGGTTGGTATTCATTGAATATTTGATTTACCTGCCAAAAACTTTTTAGCAATTTAAAAGGAAGCGAAATATTTTTCAATAAATGTGTTCTATTGTAACCGGCAATATCAATTCCAATAATTTTATAACCGGCTTGCGGAATTTTTTCCATCTCCATCTTTCGTTTAGCACCAACAAACAACAATGATACCGCTGCTTTTTTTTCAAGCGCTTTAGCAATGGCCAATGCCGGAAAAATATGCCCACCTGTACCACCACCTGCAATCAATATTTTGAGCATTTTATTCATTTATTGTTTATTCCTTTTAATTACATTCTTATCAGGTATTTTGTAAAGTTGCCTGTTCTAACTTTTCATTAGTTGATAGTTGTTCTGTTTCAATTGATTTACCTTCTAGTTGTTCTACATTTCTGGCCACACTTAAAATAATACCAATAGATGCACAAGTGAATAAGAAAGAACTTCCACCCATACTAATTAATGGAAGTGTAACGCCGGTAACGGGAACCATATTTACATTTACAGCCATATTGGCCATAGCCTGAATAACCAAGGTAAAACTTAATGCTAATGCTAAAAATGCACCAAAAGCATATGGGCATCTTCTAAAAATACTGATACATCTAAACAAAAAAAGTAAGTAAATAAAAATTACAAACCCCCCACCTAACAAACCGTATTCTTCAATAATAATAGCATAAATAAAATCATTATATGCTTGAGGTAAGTAATTGCGTTGCCTACTATTTCCCGGACCCAATCCAACTAATATACCTCCATTGGCAATGGCAATTTTAGCTTGTTGCACCTGGTAAGGCACCTCGGCATTTTTAGTATAAATAAAATCCTGCACTCTTTTAACCCAGGTAGAAAACCGGCCAAATGAATTCAGTTTTTCAATATTCGCTGATTTAAAATTACTCTCAGCTTTTACCGGTTTGTAAGTTGTTATTGCAATGGCAATGATAACCATTATTGGTATTAAAGCTACAATAATCAATAGCAGTATGTGTTTAATACTTATTCTGCCAATAAACATCAACAATAAAGAAGTAGCACCTGTTAGTAATGCATTCGATAAATTGGCCGGCATAATAAAAACACAAACCAGAATAACAGGTAAAGCAACAGGCACAAATCCCTCTTTAAAATCTTTAATTACTTTTTGCTTTTTGCTGAGCATTTTAGATAAATACATGAATAAAGCAAGCTTGGCAAAATCGCTGGTTTGGAAAGACATATTAATAATAGGCAGGCGAATCCATCTGCTTCCATCATTTATTCTTGTTCCAAAAAATAATGTATAAAACAAAAGTGGGATTGAAATGAGAAACAAAATGGTTGCAACTCTTGAAAAAATAGTATAGTTCACGCGATGCAAAAAATAAATAAGCATTAAACCTATTACCAGAAAAGCCAGTTGTTTGAATAAATAAACTTCATTATTCCCTTTATTCATTTTATATGCCAACGATCCGGTAGCACTGTATACCACCAGTACAGAAATTAATGCCAGTAAAATAACGATACCCCAAATAAACTTATCGCCTCTTGTTTTTTTCAAGAGATGCCCTTTCATATCTTCAATAGAAGATAATTGCGTAAAGAGTGTATCGTTACTTACCTGACTCATTTTATAAATCTTTTACAGCAACTTTAAATTGATTGCCTCTGTCTTCAAAATTTTTAAATAAATCGAAACTGGCACAGGCAGGGCTTAATAAAACTGCATCTCCCTTGGTGGCCAGTTTAAAAGACTGTTCCACAGCATCTTTAGCAGAATTAGTTTCAACAATTACAGGAACAATTTTTTTAAAAGCATCAACAATTTTTTTATTGTTGCTACCCATGCAAACAATTGCTTTTACTTTTTCACAAACCAAATCAGCAATCAGGCTGTAGTCGTTACCTTTATCAACGCCGCCTAAAATAAGTACCGTAGGCTTGTTCATACTTTCCAAAGCAAACCAGGTACTATTTACATTGGTAGCTTTGCTATCGTTAATAAACTCAACACCACGTACGGTTGCTACATACTCCATTCGGTGGGCCAGACTTTGAAAATCATTTACTGCCTCTCTGATTTTTTCTTTTCTAATACCAACTGTTGTTGCAGCAATACATGCAGCCATAGTGTTGTAGGTGTTATGCTTTCCTTTCAAAGCAAAATCGTAAATACTCATGCTTACGCGTTCTTCCTGAATGCGTAACATCATTTGATCGCCTTTTAAGTAAGCGCCGTTTTTAATTTCGTGTTTCATAGAGAATGGTAAGGGGTTAGTATGAGTGATTGAAATATTGTTTAATTTTTGTTGAATTACATCATCGTCATCGCAATAAATAAAATAATCGTCGGTAGTTTGATTTTCAATAATCTTAAACTTACTGTTGATATAGTTTTGAAAATGATAATCATATCTATCTAAGTGGTCTTCAGTAATATTCAGTAATACCGCAATATGTGGTTTAAAAGCAACAATATCATCTAACTGAAAAGAACTGATTTCGGCCACATACCATTGTTTGGGAGCCAGGGCTACCTGTTTGGCAAATGAAATGCCTATATTACCTACCATGGCACAATTCATCCCGGCTTTTTCGAAAATATGATAGGTTAATGCGGTGGTTGTACTTTTACCATTACTTCCGGTAATAGCAATGATTTTACTTTTGCCACAATATTGATATGCTAATTCTACCTCACTTATAACGGGAATTCCTTGTTGTTGTATTTTCTCTATAATCCCGGTTTTATTAGATATACCGGGGCTTTTAACAATAATAGCAGATTCCAAAATTTTATGTTCAGTATGTAATTTTTCTTCAAAATCAATTTCAAGTTGCTGTAACTCAGTTTTATATTTTGCAGCAATTTTATTTGCATCAGAAACGAACACAGAAAATCCTTTTTGTTTTGCAAGAATAGCAGCACCTACCCCACTTTCGCCGGCACCTATCACCACTAACTTTTGGTGAGCAGGATTTTCGAAGTTGATATGTTTCAATATATTAGGATGCATATTATTTATACTATCTTATTTTTAGTGTTACAATTGAAAGCAACACACAAAAAATGGTAATAATCCAAAACCGAACAGCTATTTTACTTTCATGAAAACCTTTTTTCTGGTAATGATGATGTAATGGACTCATGAGAAAAATTCGCCTACCTTCTCCATATTTTTTCTTGGTATATTTAAAATAAGCCACCTGAATAATGACGCTCAATTCTTCAATTAAAAATACACCGCAAAAAATGGGAATCAATAGTTCTTTGCGCACAATAATGGCTAATGAAGCAATGATACCCCCTAAAGCTAAACTGCCGGTATCGCCCATAAACACTTGTGCAGGATAAGCATTGTACCATAAAAACCCAATACAGGCACCTACAAATGCACCTACAAAAATGGAAAGCTCACCCAAATTGGGTATGTACATAATATTCAAATATTCGGCAAACTTAAAATTGCCACTTACATACACAAATATGCCCAAACCTGCACCAATAATGGCGCTTACACCTGCTGCTAATCCATCTAAACCATCGGTTATGTTTGCACCATTTGATACAGCAGCAATAATAAATGTTACTATTAAAATATAAATAATCCAGGTATAGGCTTCAGCCCCATTACCTATCCAGCTAATTAATTTGCTGTAATTAAATTCATGATTTTTAGAAAATGGAATAGTGGTGATAGGTGTTTTTACTTCAACAAATCTTCTACTTTCACCTTCAATACTTTTCGTAAATACATTAGAGCCTTTTGCTACAATTTCTCCCGGTTGTAATGATTTGTTTACTTCTTTGGTAATGATTTCACGTTCAACAGTTACATTACCATTAAAATATAATGTTGCGCCGATAATAATGCCCAAACCAACCTGACCAATAATTTTACTAATACCAGCTAATCCGTCGCTATCTTTCTTTTTATATTGTTCGCCTCTTTTATTAGCCAGTCTTCTGGCTTTAATTTTAAAATAATCATCTAAAAAGCCAATAATACCTAACCAAACGGTACACAGCAACATAAGCCGTATATATACCTTACTTAGATCGGCAAATAATAAAGTAGGAATAATAATAGCCAATAAGATAATGATACCACCCATTGTAGGAGTTCCTTTTTTCAGTTGTTCGCCCGCCAGACCTAAATCACGAACAGTTTCGCCCAGTTGTTTGTTTTTCAGGAAATTAATCAAACGTTTGCCATAAACAGTTGTAATAATTAATGATAATAATATAGCCATAGCTGCTCTGAAGGTGAGGTATTGGAATACACCCGCCCCCATGATATTGTAGTGTTGTTTAAGCCAGCTAAATAGTTCGTATAACATAGTTTATATTATTATCTGTTATTGTTCCTATTTTTCAAATTTTGAAAATACTTCCTGTAGCACCTGTTTATCATCAAATGGATATTTGATACCATTTATTTCCTGGTATTTTTCGTGGCCTTTTCCTGCAACCAGAATAATATCAGCAGGATTAGCCATTTTAACCGCTTGCTCAATGGCTTGTTTTCTGTTAGCGATAGTTACATATTTTTTTTTAGCAGAAGCGGAAAGTCCTTTCTCCATATCTGCCAGTATATCCAATGGATTTTCTGTTCTTGGATTATCGCTGGTAAAAATGGCTTTACTGCTTAAATCACAAGCTGCCTGTGCCATAATGGGTCTTTTGGTTTTATCTCTATCGCCACCGCAACCCACTACCGTTATAATTTGCTGATAATCTTTTTTTAATTTTTTTAGAGTAGTTAGTACATTTTCTAAAGCATCCGGGGTATGTGCATAGTCTACAATTCCTATTACTTCTTTTTTACTAATAATATAATCAAACCTGCCTTCTGCGCCAGTAACACCGCTAAGTGCAGTTAATATTTTTTCAGCATCTTCTTTCAAACATATTGCTGTGCCATACACGGCTAATAAATTGTAAGCATTAAACTCACCAATCAGTCTAAAATGCACTTCCTTTTTATTGATAAGCATTTGCAAACCTGTTAATGCATTGTCTAAAATTTTTCCTTTAAAATCGGATGATGCTTTTAAGCTGTAATAATATCTTGCTGCCTTGGTATTCTGCAGCATCACCTCACCCCTTTTATCATCTTTATTAGAAAGTGTAAAAGCTGTTTCAGGTAAATTATCAAAGAAACTTTTTTTAACCCGTGTATATTCTTCAAATGTTTTGTGATAATCTAAATGATCCAATGTAATATTCGTAAATATGGCACCGGTAAACTGTAGTCCCGTAATTCTATGTTGCTGAATAGCATGGCTACTACATTCCATAAATACATGCGAACAATTTTCGGTTACCATTTGATGCAATAAAGCATTTAAGCTAATGGCATCCGGTGTTGTATGTGTTGCAGGAATAATCGTTTGATTTATTTGATTTTGTACCGTACTAATTAATCCGCATGTATAACCTAAACCAGAAAACAGTTTAAACAGCAAGGTGGCTACTGTTGTTTTTCCGTTAGTACCGGTGACTCCTACCAAAGTAATTTTTTCAGATGGGCAATCATAAAAATTATGGGCCATATAAGCTATAGCTTCATGAGAACTGTTTACTTTAATATAAGTAACATTTTTCTCAAATTGAAGTGGTAATATCTCTGCAACAATTACAGTTGCGCCGTTAGCAATTGCTGCATCGATAAATAAATGACCATCTACCTGCTCGCCCTTAATGGCAATAAACACAGTATTGCTGGTAACTTTGCGAGAATCAATATGCAAACCAGATATGGCCATGTCGGTGTTGCCATATACTTCCTGCAAACGCACTTTATATAATATATTCTGCAATAACTTCATGCTGCTTAGTTTAATGCTACCGTTAAGGTTTGTCCTTTTGATATGGCTTCACCAGGCATAATTGATTGTTCGGATACTTTCCCTACACCTTTTGCATTTACTTTTAATCCCATATTTCCACACAAATACATTACATCTTTTAAACCCATACCTTTTAAAGAAGGCATTCTATAGGGTTGATTTTTTTTACTGTAAAGAATTGCATTACCCCGGGTTCCGGCAATACCGGCCCAATCATCAATAACAGAAACAGAATCAGTTGTTTTTATGTTGAGAGATTTTGCAATACGCAACAAATCATTTTTATAGCCTACATAATTAAAATGCGTGCTATCATTTTTGGTTACAGCAAAACGTGTATTACTCTCTTTAACACAGAGTGTATAAAGCCTATCGGCAATTTCCTTAAATACTACACCTGCTACTGCGGCTCCATAAAATACTTTTGCAAAAGGTTTATTTTTAATTACTACAATACAGGTATATTCTGGATGATTGGCCGGAAAATACCCAGCGAATGAAGATTGATACACCTTATCAGAATAACCTTTATTTCCATCGGCAACTAAAGCAGTACCTGTTTTTCCCGCAACAGTATAAGGTGTATTTTTAAATAATTCTTTTGCAGTACCATTTGTGCATACACCTTCTAAACTAGATTGTACTTGTTTTAATGTTGTATTGCTGCAAACTTTATCAATTAAAACAGTGGGTTCAATTTTCTTCAACACTTTACCTTCCTCCACAATTGCATTTACTAAGTAGGGCTTCATCATCATACCATTATTGCCAATAGCATTATATAATGTAAGGGTTTGCAATGGTGTTACCTCCACATTATAACCAAATGCCATCCAGGGTAAAGTTGTAGCACTCCAGTTTTTACTGCCGGGTATAATGATGGTTGAATTTTTTTCACCAACCAAATCAATTCCGGTTATTTCATCTAATCTAAAATCATGCAATTTTTTAATGAATGCTTTAGGATTATTTTTATAAGCATCTAATGCCATTTTTGCCATGCCAACATTTGAACTCAGCTCAAATGCTTGTTTTGCAGTAACTTCAAAATGACCATGCTGTTCTGCATCGTATACGGTTCTATCAGCAATTTTTAAAGTGCCACCCTGTAAGTTCACTGTTTGATTTAATGTAATTTTTTTATCTTCTAATAACGCCATTAATGTGGCCAATTTAAAAGTAGAACCAGGCTCTGATGCATTGATGGCATAGTTGTAATTTTCATAGTAATTACCATCTTGTCCCTTTCCCAAATTAGCCATGGCTTTAATTTTTCCTGTAGCAGTTTCCATTACAATGGCGCAGCCATGTTGCGCATCGTTTTGCACCAACATTTTCATGAGTGCATTCTCAGTAATTTCTTGTATCAGCACATCAATGCTGGTAATAACATCCTTTCCATTGATTGCTTCTGTTTCATAACCACCATCCACCGGAACACCCACTCCACCGGCAATGTAGCGAACAAGCCTGGTACCCGATTTGCCACGTAAAATGCTGTCGTAACTTAATTCCAACCCAACTTTAAATGAATCTCTATCTAAACCAATGGTTCTGAATGCCAGCATTTTATACGGGTTCAACCTAATGCTTTTATCATCGGTTATAAAACCACTTTTATTTTTTCCAAGACGAACTAATGGAAAACTTTTTAATGCTGTATATTGCTGATAGGTGATACTTCTCTTCAATAAATAATATCGAAATTTTTTCCTATATTCTTTCAGTAATATTCTTTTGTATCCTGCAGCAGTTTCATCTTTAAATAAATTAGCAAGAGAAATACTCAGCGAATCAATGTTTTCTCTAAATCTTTTTCCGTTTTTTTCGCGCAAGCCATCGGCGTCAAAATCAACATATATATCAAATTGCGGAATACTTGTACTTAACATCTCACCATCTTCACTATATATAGTTCCCCGTTCAGCATCGGTTTCAACATAACGCTCATGTAAACTATCACTTAAACTTTGCCAGTAGTTTCCTTGTACCTGCTGAATATAAACGGCTTTGGCAAATATGGCAATACCAACACCTACAATTAAAATGTAAGTTAGGTACACTCTCCATAATATATCGCGTTTAACATCCATTATTTTAGACTATTTTTTATTAATATATAATTTTACAGGTAGTTCTTTATTAATTTGAATACCCATTGGTTCCACTTTTTTTAAAATTTCTGATTCTTCTGTTTTAAACATCACCTCACTTTTCAGGGTTTTAAATTGGTATTGTAAATCTTTAATCTCATTTTTGGTTTTGCTGATATCGCGAATGGTTTTATCGGCAAAGTGACCATTAGCAATATACAAAACAGTTAAAAAACTAATAAATAAAATAAAAAACAGATTATCGGTTATCCATTCAGATTTAAAAAGCTTTTGTAATGGCTTTCCATTTTTATTATTTTTTTGCATTTGTTACTATATAAGTTTTATAATTTTTCAGCAACCCGCAACTTGGCGCTTCTACTTCTGCTATTGGTTCTTAATTCAGTATCAGAAGGCACAATTGGTTTTTTGGTAATCAATTTAAAATCCTGTTTTTTCGGTGTTGAAACGAAAGGATTTTCATCTTCACCAATAGTACCTTTAAAATAATTTTTCACCAGCCGGTCTTCTAATGAATGAAATGTAATAATAGCGGCACGGCCTCCCTTTTTCAACACATTAGGTAATTGTATTAACAAATCATTCAACGCGCCTAATTCATCATTCACCTCAATACGCAATGCCTGAAATACCTGCGCAAAATATTTATTAGGATTACCCTTCACTATTTCAGATAAGGCAGCTTTACATTGCGCAGTTGTACCAACGGAGGTATGCTGACGATACTGAACAATATGTTTTGCTAAAGTTTTTGCATTTGTTACTTCACCATATTTTTCAAACAATAGATGCAATTGTAGTTCTGAATAGGTAGCAAGTACTTTTTCGGCAGTTAATTCACTCCGGCTATCCATCCGCATATCTAATGGCCCATCGAAGCGAATTGAAAAACCTCTGGATGCTTCATTAAATTGATGGCTACTTACGCCCAAATCGGCCAAAATACCATTTACCTGATGCACACCATGCAATTTTAAAAATCGTTGTAAGTGCCTGAAATTTTCTGAAATGAATACCATTCGCTCATCGTTCGGAAAATTTTGAAAGGCATCTGCATCCTGATCAAAAGCAAATAATTTTCCATCTGTACTCAGATGTTTTAAAATTGCAGAGGAATGGCCGCCACCACCAAACGTACAATCAACGTATATGCCATTGGGTTGTATGGATAGCATATCAATTGTTTCATTGAGAAGAACCGGTATATGGTAAGCAGCATTCATTGTAGTGTAATTAAAAATGAAAACCAGAATTATATACCTCGTTCTAATCCCAACATTACTTCTTTAGCTAAATCGCTGAAAGCTTCCGGTGAAAAATCTTCAAAGAGCTGTTTGTATTTACCTGCATCCCAAATTTCAAATCGATCAATAGCTGCAGCCAATACAATATCTTTTTGCAAACCTGCATACTCTTTTAAAGAGGCCGGTAACAACATACGGCCGGCGCTATCCAATTCAACTTCAGTAGCACCCCCTAAAAACTGGCGACGGAATTGACGTACTTTTGGGTCGAAATCATTTAACCGATTAATCTTATCAATAATGACTTCCCAGCTTTTAAAAGGATATAGTGTTAGGCATTTTTCAAAACCACGACTGAGGATGAAACGAGATTCCCCTTCCGGCAACTGCTTTTTCAAGCCACCGGGCAACAGAAAGCGACCTTTCGCATCAACTGTAGCCTCATATTCGCCGTGAAATCCTTTCATTTTTAAAATTGTGGTTTAAAATTACCATTTATTTACACAAAATAACACTTTTTCCCACTTTAAATGTAAATTTTAGGCATTTCTATTTATCCACAGAAAATAACATCGGCAAAGTCTTATTGACATTGAATTTCATCGATTTTTTGATAAAAATATCTGAATGAGATGTGAATTAGTGTGGATAAGTGACACAAATACTGTAAATACAAGCATTTACAATGTTTATAAGCCTTATTTTTGAAGGTTGTAATGAAGAAATGTGATCAGAAAATTGAAATAAGGGTTACCAGAAAATAGTAGCCAAACGCATCCCTCCATCCTCATCGACCATTGTTAAATGATAGCAGGATATAAAATAGTGATTGAATTATGTTGAATTTAAAGCAGTTACCACAGATTTCCATTCAGGACTATCGGTATGAATTACCGGAAAATGCCATTGCTAAATATCCTTTATCCAGAAGAGATGAAAGTAAATTATTAGTGTACCAACATGGCGATATACAAAATTCTATTTATCAACAATTACCCAACTTTTTACCGAGCAATGCTGTTTTGATTTTCAATAATACAAAAGTGGTGGAAGCCAGATTACAATTTACCAAATCAACGGGCAGCACAATTGAAATTTTTTGTTTAGAACCTTTTGATATGTGCATAGACATTACATCAGCCATGCAACAAACAGGAAGTGTACAATGGAAATGTTTGATTGGCGGTGCAAAAAAATGGAAAAGTGGTATTCTGGAAAAACAAATTTCCTTACCTAACGGTAACCTGTTGCTGCAAGCAAATAAAAAAACAATATTAAACGAATCAGGAACGTATTTGGTAAAATTTAATTGGAATGATGAAACTATAACTTTTGCTGAGATATTGCATTTTGCCGGTATTATACCATTACCACCTTATTTAAATAGAGACACAGAACAGGAAGATAATTTTCGGTATCAAACTATTTATGCTGAGAAAGAAGGGTCGGTGGCAGCCCCTACAGCCGGTCTTCATTTTACGCCGGAATTAATGCAGGCATTAAAACAGAAAGGCATACAAACAGCATATGTAACCCTGCATGTGGGTGCAGGAACATTTAAACCTGTAAAAGCAGAACAAATAGCTGAGCATGAAATGCATGCCGAGTTTATAGATGTTTCTAAACAAATGATACAACACTTACAAAAGCATATACAGCAGCCAATTGTAGCAGTAGGTACTACTTCATTACGAACTTTAGAATCGCTATACTGGATTGGATTAAAAATTTTTGATTACTATCTGGAAAATGAAAAACTCCATCATTTACAAGATATATCGGTTGAGCAATGGGTACCCTATCAGACAAAAAATTATATTTCATTACAAGAAGCCCTGAATTATATATTGCAGTGGATGGAGGTTAGGGGTACAGAAAGGCTTATAACTAAAACAAGTATTATTATTGTTCCGGGATATGAGTTTAAAGTGGTAAAAGGTATTATTACTAATTTTCATCAGCCGCAATCTACTTTATTGTTATTAATTGCTGCCATGATTGGCCATGATTGGAAACGTGTTTATGAATATGCAATAGAACATCATTTCCGGTTTTTGAGTTATGGAGATGGAAGTTTACTTTGGAGAAATTAAATATTTGTGTTCTTGGACATTTCAATTGTAAATGTAGTGCCTTTACCTAAAGTACTATCTACTTTTATTTTGCCCTTGTGTGCATCAATAACGGTTTTAACATAGCTCATACCCAACCCAAATCCTTTTACATTGTGTACATTTCCTGTATGAGCCCTGTAAAATTTTTCAAACACACGTTTCATTGTTTCTTTACTCATGCCAATACCATTATCTTCAATCATAATAACCATGTATTTGTTGGTATTGTGTGTAGTTATTTTTATTTCAAGCTGATCTTGCGAATATTTTATGGCATTATCAATCAGGTTGGATAATAAGTTAGAAAAATGAACTTCATCTGCTACCAGTATATCGTTCTTTGCATTCAGTTGCAGAACCACTTTGGCATCTTTTTCTTTTAATTGCAATTGGTAGTTTTCAATAATTTTACGAATTAGTTCATGTAAGTGTAGTTGTACCTCTTTTAATTGCAGTTCCTGTTTTTCGGTAATGGCCGCCTGCAAAATGGTTTCAACATGTTTATTCATTCGTTTATTTTCTTCTTTAATAATACCACTGAAATAATTCAGTTTTTCTTTATCGCTCTGCACTTTTTCGTTTCTAATAGCATCTACTGCAAGCGATATGGTGGCCAGAGGCGTTTTAAATTCATGCGTCATGTTATTAATAAAATCGCTTTTAATTTCGCTTAATTTTTTTTGATTTAAAAGTGTTTTTAACGTAACAAAAAATGCAGCTATGATTACGAACATAAAAACGGCAGCACCTGCAATAACCCATTTTAGCGAATCCCATACCTGTTTTTGAAAATCAGGAACAATGATGATTAAATTTTCATACGGACCTATTCCTTCCAAATCACTACCGGTTTCGGGTACTACGGGTACAAAAATTCTTCGGTTATGTAGTGTATCCCAAAACTCTTTTTCAAAACCCGGCGATTTCATTTCTATTTCATCGTTATTGTTGGTAATGGCAAATTCAAAATTCAAATCTTTGATATTGGCTTTTTGGAAAGCAGTACGCAATTTATGATCAACATCTTGCTGAGAAAAACGATCACTGATGGCCGGTGGTTTAATTAAACTTAAAAAATCATTGGCAATTCTAAAGCCGGGCCTTTTGGGAAAGCGAAGGGAAGGTATATAATGCATACTCTTGCTTAAATCTACTGCCACATTAATGCAGGCTTCTTTTACATTTCGCTGTAATTGCTCCTGCCTTACTTCCAATAAATTTTTTAACCATGAGGCTTGTAGCAAGAAGAGCCCAAGTAAGGAAAGGGATATTAAAACTACAATTAGCGGAAAAGTTTTCTTCATCATGTATTTCAAATATATAACCCGAATAAGAATTATAGAACAATTGGCAGGTTATTATCAGGCTTTTAACTTATTTTCTAAAAATTAAGGGTTTGTAAAATCCTAAATTTGAATATCGGGAACATTAGGCGGGCAAATTAGTTTTCCCAATGTTTTTGATTTTATTTCATCAACTGATACACCGGGGGCTTTTTCTTTTAATAAAAAACCATCTGCAGTAATTTCTAACACTGCTAAATCAGTAATAATTTTTTTTACGCAACATAAACCGGTTATTGGTAAAGTACAAACGGGCAATAACTTACTCTCACCTTTGGGATTGGTATGCATCATTGCAACAATAATATTTTTTGCACTGGCTACTAAATCCATAGCACCACCCATTCCCTTTACCATTTTGCCCGGTATTTTCCAATTGGCAATATCGCCATTTTCACTCACTTCCATAGCACCTAATACGGTTAAATCTATTTTTCCGGCCCTAATCATAGCAAAACTTTCAGCACTATCAAACAAAGCAGCTCCTTTAATTAATGTTACGGTTTCTTTTCCTGCATTAATTAAATCGGCATCTACTTCTGCTTCAGTAGGATATGGCCCCATACCTAAAATACCATTTTCTGATTGAAATATAACGGTGATAGATTGCGGTACATAATTAGCTACCAATGTTGGTATGCCTATACCTAAATTTACATACATACCGTCTTGCAGTTCTTGTGCAATTCTTTTGGCAATACCATATTTATCTAATGCCATAAAAAAAGATTTTCTGATAATGAGTTGAGAAAATTTACTATATCATTCTTACTGTTCTTTTTTCAATTCGTTTTTCATAATGACTGCCTTGAAAAATTCTATGTACATAAATGCCGGCAACGTGAACGTCGTCAGGATTGATATCACCGGGTTGTACTAATTCTTCCACTTCGGCAATTGTAATGTTTCCGGCCTTTGCCATAGAAGTTGAAAAATTTCGGGTAGTTTTTCTAAATGCAAGATTGCCCATCGTATCCCCTTTCCATGCCTTTACAATGGCAAAATCGGCATGCAGGGCCAATTCCATTAAATAAGGCTTCCCATTAAAGTTACGCACTTCTTTACCTACAGCTACTTCTGTTCCATATCCTGCAGGCGTATAAAAGGCAGGAATACCCATAGCCGCCATTTGTATTCTCGTAGCGAGAGTGCCTTGCGGAATTAAATCAACTTCTAATTCACCCTGTAATAACTGCCGCTCAAATTCTGCATTTTCACCCACATAACTACTAATCATTTTTTTGATTTGTTTTTTTTGCAGTAGTAGTCCTAAACCAAAATCATCTACACCGGCGTTGTTAGAAATACAGGTTAAATTAGTAATACCTTTTTCTACCAGAGCAGCAATGCAGTTTTCAGGAATACCATTCAAACCGAATCCACCCAACATAATGGTGGCACCGCTTTGAATGTTATTGATGGCTTCTTGCGCATTTGAAACTACCTTATTCATATGTTACATTTATTCAAATTAAAGCAGCAATAGATGCATCTTGCAAAAGATGAATAGACGCTATATACTCGGTGTGCATTAAATGCAATTGTTCTTGTGCAAGATAAGGCAAATATTAAAGCTATAAAACGAGATGCTCGATTAAAAAGTTGTGTTTATTTATGCGAAGGCTGGCTTTCAATCGATTTAAGGGTAACTCTCCTTCCATAAGCAGAAAGTGAATCAACCAATTTTTTCATTTTATCGGGATGTTGCTCATAATAAGAAAGACTGTGGTAAAAGCTACTTTTGGTGATATGATGCCAATAAAAAATTTGTTCAAATTGCTTTCGATC
>JAKAKY010000044.1 GCA_021824365.1 Bacteroidota bacterium
CAGAATTGATAAACCTATTCCATCAAAATCATGCAGTGCTGCAGCTGCCTGCGCTATTACTGTTGCCGGCAAAATTGAGGGGCCGGAATTAAAATTATGTTTTTTCATGGTTGCTAAAAAAGTGCTGCAATTTAATCAAATAGCGGCAAAGCGGGTCGTTAATAAATATACATTAAATAATATCGCATTTAATCGTGTTCGGTAATGCCACCACTTATAATAAATTTCATGGCCTCGGCAGCATTTAGGTTATGGATAATGCGCACCCTGTCTTTAGGAACAATATAGGTAATACCACTAATGGCATAGGAATGGGGTACATATACTACAATATGGTCGGGCAGGTTTAAGCCTGAAGCATCTTTATTGGTAATAAATCCCATGCGCCAAACATCAGTAGCATCTACATTTACCATTACAGGCTTATCAAATTTCTTTTTGTTGCCAGAAAATGCTTCAAAAAAATCTTTTACCGAGGAATAGATAAATTTTACTCCCGGGGTATGTTCCAAAATAGAATCGAATGCTTCTACTATTTTGGAGAAGATAAATGAAGATGAGATGCGTCCTACCAATAAAACCAAAGTAAGCACTACAATAAAACCTACGCCGGGAATACGTTTCAGGCTGCCATCTGTATCTGCCTTTATTAAACCCGGGAAAATGTAATGGATAATGTTGGGAAGAATGCCATCAATAAAATTAAATAGGCTAATCACTAACCAAATAGTAATACCAATAGGCGCAAGTACGGCAAGCCCCTGTAAGAAATATTTAAAAATATTTCGAAGAAATAGCTGGAATACCAGGGAAAACCGGTCCTTTTTCATACCACAAGTTTACAATAAAAATACATATAAAATGCAGGATACTATTTTACTTTTTTGTTGGAGAAATGCAATACAATCATAAACCAAATGTGTAACTTACCAAATGAAGTAATGATGATAGTGTCATTTTTAATGGTTACCAACAGGAAATAAACATTACAGACTCAAAATAAACACCATGAAAGCGTATCTACTGATTTTTAGACATGAAAATGTAACCGGCAAGGTTTCGCCTGAGCAAATCCAAATCTGGATGCAGCAGCAAACAGAATGGATAAATAGTATTCAGGCACAAAACAAGTTTATTGGTGGAACCGGTTTATTGTTTAGTGATGCCAAAGTAGTATACCATCATCAAACAGTAACAGATGGGCCATTTGGCAAGGGCACTGAAATGATAGGTGGGTTTATACACATCAGTGCCCAATCGATTGAAGAAGCCGTTCATTTTGCAAAAGGCGCACCGGTATTACAGGGTGAAGGGAACACCGTTGAAGTAAGGGAAGTAGTGCATCATTAAATATGACCATTTTTACAAAACTACTGCTGCCTTATTCTTACAAAAAACAAATACAGAAAAAATGATGCAAATATCATCTTATTACATCATTGCTAAAACTAACGGCCATTCATCATTGTCTGCAAGTTGAAAAAAATCATTTTTAAAATAGTTGTGGTTAACTAAACAAACAACCTTCGTTTTACATTCATCCGTTTCATTCACCATTCATCTAAAAAAATATCAAAAAAACGATAGAAACTTTGACTACATTAAAAGTTTCCATAGTTTTGCGCCCATTATGGAAAATGATGAGCGAATTATAGCAAAGGCCCATGAATTATTTATGCGTTATGGTGTACGCAGTATTAGTATGGATGAAATTGCCTCGCAATTGGGGATGAGTAAAAAAACCCTGTATCAATTTTTTGCCGATAAAGATCATTTGGTAGAACAGGTAATTCGTTTGGAGATTAATAAGAATACCGATTCTTGTCAATTGCAATATCAACAAAGCGAAAATGCCATTCACGAGGTGTTTCTGGCCATTGAAATGGTAGAAGAAATGCTCAAAAATATGAACCCGCTGTTGTTGTTTGAGCTGGAAAAATACCATCCCAAAGCATTTCAACAGTTTTATGAACATAAAAATAAATTTTTATATCAGATAATTACCAATAATTTAAAAAGAGGTATTGAAGAAGAATTGTACAGAACTGAGTTGCCGATTGATATAATGGCTGCTTACAGAATTGAATCTATTTTTTTAATCTTCAATCCGGCATTCAATCAGGCAACGGGCAGGCACAGTCTGGATGAGCTGGCGGAAGCCATTACACACCATTTTTTGTATGGCATTGCAACCCCAAAAGGGCAAAAACTCATTGCTAAATACATTCAAAAGCAACCAAAAACATCATCAATAAATTAAATAAGCATCGAAGATAATTTCAAATGATAACCTGTTAATCAAACATCTATGAAACTAAAATATCCGCTACTATGGCTGCTGGCAATGGGCAGTAGTTTTTCTTTACCGGCACAAAGCAATACAGTTGTGCATGCTTTATCATTACAGCAATGTCTTGACTATGCACATAAAAACAACACACAAATAAAAAATGCTTTGTTGAATGTTCAAATTCAACAGCAAATAAACAGAGGGGTAACTTCGGCAGCATTGCCGCAAATTAACGGGGGTATTGGTGCCAATTATTACCCCAATGTGGCGGTGCAGAGTTTTCCCAATTTTATTGCCGCTGCCACTTATGGGGTGTTGGTACAGGAAGGTGTAAAAAATGGTGTGGGCAATCCTATTGTTGCACCATCTGATTTTGGTTATGTACAGGCGCAGTTTGGTACACCCTATAATGCCAGTGCCAATGTTTCATTATCGCAAATATTGTTTGATGGACAAGTATTTGTGGGCTTACAGGCTCGTGCTACTTCTATACAATACCAACAAAAAAACGTTGAGGTAACCGAAGAAAGTATAAAAGCCAATATTTATAAAGTGTACTATCAATTGGTAGTTAGCAAAACGCAAATAGGTTTGTTAGATGCCAATATTGAACGATTCCAAAAGCTGTTGCACGATACACAGGAATTGTACAAAAATGGTTTTGCCGAAAAATTAGATGTAGACAAAACATCGGTGCAATTGGCTAACCTGCAAACCGAAAAACAAAAAACGCTCAACAGTATTGCCGTAGGTTATCTGGGTTTAAAAATGCTAATGGGAATACCTGTTAAAGATTCGTTGGTGCTTACCGAAAACATGAATGAAGATGTGATAAAAGATAATATTCTCAACGATACCGTTTATCAATACAATAACCGAAAAGACTTTCAATACTTAGAGCTGGTTAAAAAATTGAACCAATATAATGTGAAGCGCTATCAAATGAGTTATTTGCCTTCTGTTACATTATCGGGTTCATTTGCCAAACAAGCTTACCGTGGCAAATTTGATTTTTTTGACAGAAAAGGCGATTGGTTTACCGCTTCGGCCATTGGCTTAAATATAGGCATACCCATATTTGACGGTTTTGCAAAAGATGCTAAAATCAAACAATCCAGGCTGGAACTGAAACAAACCAATAATTCATTAGATGCGTTAAAACTATCGATTGATAATGATGTAAAAACGGCACAGATCAATTTTGCTACTGCCTTACAAACCCTCGATTTTCAGAAAAAAAATATGGAACTGGCCGAAACAGTTTACAACCAAACCAAGAAGAAATATGAAGTGGGTACCGGTAGTAATACGGAAATAACTACTGCCGAAACCGATTTAAAAACAGCTCAAACCAATTACATCAGCGCATTGTATGATGCCGTAGTAGCCAGGGTAGACTATTTAAAAGCAACCGGAAAACTTTAATTCAATCAATTAATAAACAAATTATATGAAAAAAATATTTCGAGATTCGTTAATTGTAGGTACAGTAGTTGTAATGGCTGCCTGTTCAGGTACAACATCATCTACCGAAATTCAACAAAAAAAACAACTGTTAGCCGATTTAAAACAACAACAACAAAAAATTAATCAGCAAATCAGCGAACTGGAAAATAAATTAGCACAACAGGATACCGCTTTTGCCAATACCGGAAAAGCAAAATTGGTGGTGCTTACAACAGTTGCTCCCCAAACATTTATACACTTCATCAATTTACAAGGAGGAGTTGATGCAGTAAATATAGCCTATGTGGCACCCAAAGGTATCGGCGGCGTTGTAAAAGCCTTATACGTTAAAAAAGGCGACAAAATTCATAAAGGCCAATTGTTGTTGCAATTAGATGACGCCATTGCGCAACAAAGCTTAACTGCTGCCCAACAAAATATAGAAACCGTTCAAACACAATTGGAATTTGCAAAAACATTGTACCAAAAACAAAAGAATTTGTGGGACCAAAATATTGGTACCGAAGTACAATTAATTACTGCAAAAAATAATGTTGAAAATTTACAAAGTCAGTTGGCTACTCTTCAAAAACAACTGAATATTACCAAACAGCAATTAGAGTACACCAAAGTATATGCCGAAATTGATGGTATTGCCGATGATGTAAATGTGCGGGTAGGCGAATTGTTTACGGGTTTCTCAGGCACATCACCTCAAATAAAAATAGTGAATACCAATAATTTAAAAGTTACCACACAGGTTCCTGAAAATTATTTAGGTAAAGTAGTAGTAGGATCTCCGGTAAAAATTATCTTACCAGATATTAGTAAAACCATTGATGCCACTATCAGTGTTACCGGTAATTTAATTGATGCCAATAACCGCAGCTTTTTTGCCGAGGCCAAATTGCCTTCCGGTAAAGCATTTTATCCCAATCAGGTAGCTGTTGTTGCTATTCAGGATTACAAAGCCATGAACGCCATTACCGCGCCTATTAACACCATTCAAAATGATGAAAACGGAAAATATGTTTTGGTGGCGGTAAAAGAAGGCAATCGCCTCATTGCCAAAAAGCGCCCTGTTAAAATTGGCATGATGAATAGTGATAATGTTGAAATTTTAAGCGGTTTGCAACCAGGAGATCAGATTATTACCGATGGATATCAAAGTTTATACGACGGACAATTAATTACTACGCAACTGTAGTACCGCTATAGCTATTGTTAACCTTATACAAACAGCTTTTAAAACAAGTTTATGAGTTTATTAGAAGATATGAACAGCAAGTTTAAAGAATTTGCACCTACTACCTGGAGCATTAAAAATAAAACAGCTATTTATTTAATTATGCTCTTTGTTAGCATTGGTGGTATTTTTCAGTTTGTTACTTTGCCCAAAGAGCAATTTCCCGACATTGTTATACCCACCATTTATGTGCAAACCATTTATGTAGGTAATTCACCTAAAGACATAGAAAACTTAGTAACTCGCCCCATTGAGAAACAAATCAAGGGAATTACCGGCGCAAAAATTAAAAAATTTACCAGTACATCGCAGCAGGATTATTCTGCTATTACAGTTGAATTTGAAACAGATGTTAAAACCGAAGTAGCACTACAGAAAGTGAAAGATGCGGTAGATAAAGCCAAGCAGGATTTGCCTACTGATTTAACACAGGAGCCTACGGTTTTAGAGGTAAGCTTTAGCGATCAGCCCATTATGTATGTAAACCTGAGTGGCGATTACGATTTACAGCAACTAAAAAAATATGCCGACGATGTAAAAGATGAACTGGAAAACATTCCGCAAATTAACCGGGTAGATGAAGTGGGTGCGCCTGATAGAGAGTTTCAGATTAATGTAGATAATTTCCGTATGCAAACGGCAGGAATTACGTTTGATGATATCAGTAATGCCGTACAACGCGAAAACTTAGATATATCGGGAGGTTTGTTAGATGTAGGTAATATGAAGCGAAACCTGCAAATTAAGGGTCAGCTAAAAACGGCAGCTGATATTGCAAAAATAATTGTGCGTAACCAAACCGATGGTCCAGTTTATTTGAAAGATATTGCTACTATTAAAGATACTACCAAAGAAAGCGAAAGCTTTGCCCGTTTAGATGGTAAGAATGTAATTACACTCAACATCATTAAGCGTTCCGGTGAAAATTTGATTAAAACAAGTGATGCGGTAAAGGCAGTAGTTGAAAAAATGAAAGGAACTGTTTTGCCGAAAGATTTAAAAGCAGTTGTAACCGGCGATCAAAGCATTCAAACACGCAGTTCATTCAATGATCTGGTTAACTCTATTGTAATAGGGTTTGTACTGGTATTAATTGTGTTAATGTTTTTCATGGGTGTCGTCAATGCCTTCTTCGTTGCCTTGTCTGTTCCGTTGAGTATGTTTGTGGCATTTGTATTCCTGCCGGGTGCCGATTTAATTGTTGGCTCGCATGTAACCCTCAACTTTATTGTGTTGTTTGCATTGCTTTTTGGATTGGGCATTATTGTAGACGATGCTATTGTGGTAATTGAAAACACTCACCGCATCTTCATGCAGGGCAGGGGGAAAATACCTATTCAAACCTCGGCACGTATGGCTGCCGGCGAAGTATTTGTGCCCGTATTTGCCGGTACACTAACTACATTGGCGCCATTTTTCCCACTATTATTCTGGCCGGGTATTATTGGTAAGTTCATGATATACCTGCCCACTATGCTCATCTTTACTTTAGCGGCATCATTAGTGGTGGCGTTTATTATGAACCCGGTTTTTGCGGTTGATTTTATGAATCATCCGGAAGATGAGGTGAAACCGCCCAAAAAAGAATTGTTTAAAAAACCTGCCTTTTGGGTAGCAATCGCTATCGGTATATTATTAGATATTGCCGGTTTAACCTTCTTCGGTAACCTGTTGATATTTTTTATGATGCTCGTTATATTAAACAGGTTTGTGTTAGATGATGCCATTCATTATTTCCAAAATCATGGCTTGCCCTGGATTATGAATCATTATGAAACACTGTTGCGTTGGGCATTACATGGGTGGCGTCCGGTAAAATTGTTGTTGGCCACTTTTGGTTTATTCTTTGTTGCCATTATTGCCTTTGTAATTGCTATTAGTACCAATCGTGTAGGTATTACTTTCTTTCCCAAAGGCGATCCCAATCAAATTTATGTGTATCTGAAATTACCTGTGGGCACCAATGTATTGTATACCGATTCTATTACCCGTGTTTTAGAAGGCAGAGTTAATAAAGTATTGGGGATAGATGAAGCAAAAGGTAAAACCAATCCTATTGTTGAAAGCGTAATTAGCAATGTGGCAGTTGGTGCCGGCGATCCGATGAGCGGCGATAGAAGTACCCGCAGTGAATTAGGTAGAATTCAGGTTTCATTTGTAGAGTATGAAAAACGGCACGGTGTATCTACTGCACCCTATTTAGATCAAATTAGGGCAGTTATGAACGGAATTCCGGGTGCTGAAATTACGGTTGATCAGGAAAGTTCAGGCCCGCCAACCGATCCCCCGGTTAATATTGAAATTGCCAGCGAAAATTTTGATAACTTAATTGGAACGGCTACTTCATTGAAAAACTATTTAGATTCCATTCAAGTGCCGGGTGTTGAAGAATTAAAAATGGATGTTGATTTAAAAAATCCTGAATTAACGCTTTCCATTAATCGCGACAGGGCTTTAATTGAGGGTGTTTCAACAGCACAAATTGGTCAGCAAATTCGTACCTCTTTATTTGGAAAAGAGGTGTCAAAAATTAAAGAAGGCAAAGATGAATACAAAATTCAATTGCGCAGTCAGGATTATCAGCGTCAAAATTTAAATGACCTCTTAAATATGCGTATTTCATTCCGCGATATGGCAACAGGGGGGGCAGTAAAAAATATTCCGATAAGTGCATTGGTAAAAGTAGAACCCACTACTACATTAGGTAGTGTTAAACGCAAAGATCAGAAACGCCTAATTACACTCCGCTCTAATGTATTAACCAACCAGGGTTATGATGCAACCGGCGTAAATCAGTTAATTAAAAAATACATTGATCAGTTTAAACCCAAAGTGCCTGCAGGTGTTTCTATTAAGCAAACCGGTGAGGGCGAGCAACAAGCCGAAACAGGTGCATTTTTAAGTAAAGCATTATTAATTGCATTGGGGCTTATCTTAGTCATTCTCGTGCTACAATTCAATAGTGTTAGTAAGCCCATTATTATATTAACAGAAATTGTGTTTAGTGTAATTGGGGTGTTATTGGGTTTTGCTATATCCGGTTTACAGGTTTCGGTTGTGATGACAGGTTTGGGTATTGTAGGATTGGCAGGCATTGTAGTTAAGAATGGGATTTTGGTGATTGAGTTTGCGGATGAACTGAGAGGCCGTGGTATGAAAACAAAAGAAGCTATAATAGCTGCCGGAAAAACACGTATTATACCGGTTTTACTTACTGCATTAGCTGCTATTTTGGCCTTTATTCCAATTGCCGTTGGGTTTAATATTAATTTCATTACCTTATTTTCTGAATTAAATCCACACATATTTTTTGGTGGCGATAATGTGGTATTCTGGAAACCCTTATCATGGACTATCATTTTCGGTTTAGCCTTTGCATTTTTTATGACATTGGTGATTGTACCTTCCATGTATTTAATTGCTGAACGTTTGCGTAAACCCATGCGAAGAATGTTTGGTGGAAAATGGATTAGCTTTTTGGCTATTCCTCCATTCACCATTATCTTCCTGTTATTGATTATTATTACACTCATCAATCACAGAAGGCATGTTCAAAAACGGAAACGCTTACAATTACAAAACGTAAACGAAGCATTCACCGGAAGTTGGTTTTAAAAAATAAATGATTTTCTGAAAAAGCCGCTGTAATATTTTCATAGCGGCTTTTTTATTGCAATTCATTTGCATAAAGCAATTAAACCTTTTGTATTTTCACACAAACCTTTTGTATGATTCAGAATTATGAAATTGATTATAGAATTATTGGTGAAGAAATGCAATATGTAGAGATAGAATTAGACCCCAATGAAACGGCAGTAGCCGAACCGGGTGCATTTATGATGATGGAAGACGGCATTACCATGCAAACTATTTTTGGTGATGGCAGCAATCAAAACAATGGATTGCTGGGCAAATTATTTTCTGCCGGTAAACGTATGTTGGTGGGTGAAAATTTGTTTATGACGGCTTATACCAATGTGAGCATTGGCAAAAAGCATGTAAGCTTTGCAGCACCCTATCCCGGAAAAATTATTCCACTCGATTTAAATCGTTTAGGTAATAAGATAATTTGCCAGAAAGATGCATTTTTATGTGCAGCCAAAGGAGTAAGTATTGGTATTGAATTTCAACGAAAACTCGGAACAGGCTTATTTGGTGGAGAAGGATTTATTATGGAAAAATTAGAAGGTGATGGTATGGCTTTTGTGCATGCTTGCGGACATGTGGAGCAAAAAGAATTACAACCCGGTGAATTACTGAAAATAGATACCGGTTGTATTGTTGGCTTTATTGCAACGGTACAGTATGATATTCAGTTTGTGGGAGGCATCAAAAATACACTCTTTGGCGGTGAAGGTATTTTCTTTGCTACACTCAGAGGTCCGGGTACTGTATGGATTCAGACTTTACCCATTAGCCGTTTAGCGGGACGCATTTTGCAATACGCTACTTTTAAAAAGAAAGAAGAAGGAAGTGTATTAGGCGGTTTAGGCAATTTATTAGATGGTGATGGATGGTAAAACAAGCACAATGAAACCTCATATTCAACAGGAATTGGTTAATTCCTGCCTACATTACTGGCAGGAGAATTTACAAAAAACCACCTATTGTTTGTCATTGTTAACTGAACAACAGGTATGGCAGCAACCCAATACCGTTACCAATTGTATTGGTAACTTAATACTGCACCTTTGTGGAAATATTAGTCAATATATACTGGCAACAGTAGGTGAAAAAAATTTTCATCGCAATCGCAATGCAGAATTTGAAAACAAAACACAACTGCCCAAAGCAGTTTTGCTTCAACAATTAAACGAGGTGATAATAGAAGCCGGTAAAATTACCGCTCAATGTCCGGCTGATGACATGCTAAAAAATTATGCTGTTCAAATTTATGAAATGAGTGGTATTGCTATTCTTATACATGTAACCGAACACTTTTCTTATCATGCCGGTCAAATTGTATTATTAACCAAACAAATGACCGGAAAAGATTTGGGTTTTTATGCATCTTTAACTGAATAATTTCAAATTCAAATCCATGAAATACAGGCTATGTTAAAAAATTATTTCATCTGTAACTAAGTACAATCCTTATTGTGCATTTTTCTATTGAACTAAAGACTAATTTCGTAGACATAAAGTTGGTAATGACTATGGACCGATTGACTCAAAAAATTTCTGCAACCGGCTATTTTTCTGAAGATAGTTTACAGGCTTTTTTACAACAATGGCAACAATGGAAATTGCCGAAAGATTATTTACTGCTAAAAGAAGGCATCGTTTCAGATTATATTTATTTTGTATCTTCCGGTTTGGCCCGTATTTATTACTTTAAGCACGGTAAAGAAATTACAGAGTGGCTGGCAATGGATGATACTTTTTTTCTATCTATTGCCAGTTTTTTTAAACGTACACCCAGTAAACTGAATATTCATACCATTGAGCCTTCTGTTATCATGGGTATTCACCATGACGATTTAATGCGTTTATGTGATGAATACCATGATGTGGAACGCTGGTTGCGTAAATTATTAACCCGCTCACTCATTTCTTCGCAGCAGCGAATGGATGCCATTCAATTTGAAACGGCATTGCATCGTTACAGACGCTTGGCAGAGGAGCATCCAACTATTTTACAACGTGTTCCCTTATCTTACATCGCTTCATTTTTAGGTATTACACAAGAAACATTGAGTCGAATTAGAGCACATCGTTAGTTTTTTGATAATTGTCAATGAAACATGTTCACAATCATATGAACTTCATGTTTCATTAATTTATCATCATGAAATTTTCTACACTATTGCCTGCCCTTGCTGTATTATGCAGTACAAATACCTTATATGCCCAATCGGGAAAAGCCAATGATTTAGTTGCCCGGATGAGCCTGGAACAGAAAGTTGAATTAGTAGTAGGAATGGGTATGCGACTGCCCGGCCCCACTGCTGCATCCGATAAAAAAGCCGATACGGGTAAACATGCCATTGCCGGATTTCAACTGCCACCATCCCTGCCAAATGATGCTTCCATCCCCGAAAAAGTTCCGGGGGCTGCCGGTAGAACACACGCCATAGAAAGTTTGGGATTACCCTCTATAACTTTATCCGACGGCCCCGCCGGTGTGCGTATTAATCCATTCAGAAATGAGCATCCAAATCAAACATATTATGCTACCGCCTGGCCGGTGGGCACTTTGTTGGCCTCCTCCTGGGATACCGCTCTGGTACAACAAGTGGGTAAGGCTTTTGGGCTCGAAGCAAAACAATATGGTATTGATGTAATACTGGCCCCGGCCATGAATATTCAACGCAACCCACTGGGAGGCAGAAATTTTGAATACTATTCGGAAGATCCTCTTGTATCGGGGCATATTGCGGCAGCCATGGTAAAGGGCGTTCAGGAAAATGGTGTAGGCACTTCTATTAAACATTTTGTAGCTAATAATCAGGAAACCAATAGAAGCAGTGTGAATACCATTGTAAGTGAAAGAGCTTTACGCGAAATTTATTTGAAAGGTTTTGAAATTGCTGTGAAGGATGCAAAACCCTGGACGGTGATGTCATCCTACAATTTAATTAATGGAATCTATGCCTCAGAAAGCCCGGATTTATTAACCGGAATTTTACGCAATGAATGGGGTTTTAAAGGATTGGTAATGACCGATTGGTTTGGTGGAAAAGATGCAGTAGCACAAATGAAAGCAGGCAATGATTTATTAATGCCCGGCACTATTTTGCAATACAATGCCATTTTAAAAGCGGTAAAAGATGGTAATTTAGATGAAAAAATTATTGATCGAAATACGGCCAGAGTGGTTGACTTAATTTTAGAATTACCAGTGTATAAAAAGTATGCATATACCGATAAACCTGATTTAAAAGCTGATGCAGCACTATCTCGAAAAGCTGCCGCTGAAGGCATGGTGTTATTGCAAAACAATAATAACGCATTACCATTGATGAAAACTACACGAAAACAAGTGGCTTTATTTGGGAATACCTCCTACGATATCATTGCCGGTGGTACCGGAAGTGGCAATGTAAATAAAGCATATACCATTTCATTAGAACAGGGATTATTAAATGCAGGATTTTCTATAGATAAAAATTTAATGGAAGCCTATACCGGTTACATTGCAGCCGAAAAGGCAAAGCAACCCAAACCTCGTTTCTTTTTTGAGTTGGTGCCGCGTGTAAAAGAAATGAATTTAGAACAGCCTTTATTACGGATAGAAGCCCAAAATACTGCAGCGGCTATTATTACTATTGGTAGAAACGCTGGTGAGGGTGCCGATAGAAAAGTAGAAAACGATTTTACTTTATCTGATGCTGAAAAAAATATGATACAACAGGTGTGCAATGCATTTCATGCCAAAAACAAAAAAGTAATTGTTGTTTTAAATATTGGTGGTGTAATTGAAACAGCCAGTTGGCGTAGTATGCCAGATGCCATTTTATTAGTCTGGCAGCCAGGCTTAGAAGCCGGAAATGCTATTGCAGATATTATTGGCGGTAAAATAAATCCTTCCGGGAAATTAGCTGTCACCTTTCCCATAAATTATCAGGATGAACCCTCTGCCAAAAATTTCCCCGGTAAAGAATTACACCCATCTGCACATAAAGGATTTTCTTTAATGGGTGTTCCTTCCGAAGTGGTATATGAAGAAGGCATTTATGAAGGGTATCGCTATTTCAATTCATTTCATGTAAAAACAGCCTATCCTTTCGGTTATGGCTTGTCGTACACAAAGTTTGCTATCAGGCCCATTCGTCTTAGTACTAATGAAATGAAAAAAAGTATTACTGCAACAGTTACAATAACCAATACCGGCAAAAAAGCAGGAAAAGAAGTGGTACAGGTGTATGTATCGGCACCAAAAAGCAATATTAATAAACCTTCTGAAGAATTAAAAGCGTTTGCCAAAACCAAATTATTACAGCCAGGAGATTTACAAACCGTCACCTTTATGATTACCCCTGCCGACCTGGCCTCTTTTCATACTCAACAAGCTGCCTGGATAGCAGATGCCGGTACATACACCATTAAAGTGGGCAACTCTTCAGAAAATATTCTGCAAACTGCTACTTTTGAATTACCGGAACAAGTAGTTACTGAACATGTAAGCCATTTACTGGTGCCACAACAAGCCATTCAGGAAATGCATATGCAATAAATTAAAGCCCCTGTAACAACCAAAAGTGCAATCCAACTTCAACCTGTATTACACTAACAAAGGCAGCTGTTAACATTGCCTTTTTATGCGTTAACTTTTATATTTCATTGCTGCAGGCAAACAAAATTCTGTTACCTTTAAAATTATTCTGAAACATCTATTAAAATATATTAAAAATAATTTATGCAATTTTCGGCTCAGCAAATAGCAGACATGCTTCAAGGCATTATTGAAGGCAACAACTTGGTAACGGTATCTACTTTATCCAGAATAGAAGAAGGAATACCGGGTTCATTATCGTTTTTAGCTAATCCTCTGTATACTCAATACCTTTATACTACAAAGGCGTCCATTGTAATTGTGAATAAAGATTTTGAAGTAAAAGAACCGGTTACGGCAACATTAATCAGGGTGGAGAATGCACAATCTGCCTTTGCAAAATTATTGGAGTTATACAATCAAATAAAGCTCAACAAAACAGGCGTTTCACCTAATGCACATATTGAACCAACTGCAACTGTTGGTGAAAATATTTATGTTGGCGCTTTTGCTTATATTGGTGAAAATTCAAAAATTGGAAATGGCGTTAAAATATATCCGCAAGCTTATATTGGCGATAATTGTGTGATTGGCGATCATACTACCTTATTTGCCGGTGTAAAAATTTATTCAGAAACACAAATAGGAAAAAATTGTATTATACATTCGGGAACGGTTATTGGAAGTGATGGCTTTAGGTTTGACCCGCAAAATGAAGGCAATAAAAAAATTGCTCAAATTGGACATGTTGTGATTGAAGATGATGTGGAAATTGGTGCCAATTGTGCGATTGACCGTGCTACCCTGGGTTCCACCATTTTACGAAAAGGTGTTAAGTTCGATAATTTAATACATATAGCGCACAATGTGGAAGTGGGTGAAAATACATATATAGCTGCCCATGGTGTTATAGCCGGCTCTACTAAAGTAGGAAAAAATTGTATGTTTAGCGGTCAGGTTGGTATTGTAGGCCACCTGCAAATTGCCGACAATACCATTATTACAGCACAATCAGGCATATCTAAAAGTATTACAAAACCCGGAGAAGTGTATATGGGTTCACCGGCATTTGATGCCAATAAATACCGCAAAGCATATATCCATTTTAGAAATTTAGACCAGTTAGCACAACGCGTAACTTTATTGGAAAAAAAGGTAAATGATTGATGAAGCTGATGCAATAGATGTTGTTAACGGTCTAATGCAACCATTGCATTTCGTTCGGGGTCCCAAACCTTTAAACGAAGGCATGCAACAATATCCTTAGGGCGTAAAGTGGTTACCGTTGCTCTTTGTAAAGCAGGTATGTGTTCCATTGCTTCCGGCAAGCGGTAAAAAGGAATTTTACAATTGAGATGATGGATATGATGATAGCCAATATTGGCAGTAAACCATTGCCATAACTTACCCATTTTCATGTAGCTGGACGATTCTAATGCTGCAGCTGCATAACTCCATTCCGTATTACAACGATAAGTAGCACCCGGAAAATTGTGTTGTGCATAAAATAAATAAGCCCCCAACATGTGCGATAAGAAGAAAGGCAGAAAAAATACAAAAAACCAGATTTGCCATCCAAATTGAATCCATAAAAAAACGGCGATACTAATGTGAATCAAAATAACAACTGCAGAGTCCCAGTGCCTTTTTTTCGAACTCAAAAACGAACGAACACACATCCCAAACATAAACATGGTAAAATAAGAAAAGAACATGTTGAGGGGATGCCGGATAGCGAGATAAATTTTTTGCTCCTTTTTATCAGCTGTATAAAATTTTTGCTTGGTCATAATAGGATAGGAGCCAATACTGGCACTATACAATTTTGCGTTGTTGTTGTGATGATGATCATGTGAACGCTTCCAGATACTTGGCGGGGTAATCATGTAAGCGCCAAAAATGGTAAATAATATGTTGGCTGCAAATGATTTGTTTAAAATGGTATGATGCTGAAAATCGTGAAATATAATGAACATACGGGACAGCAATAATGCACTTAATACACTAAAAAATAATTTAATTAGTATGCCGTGAAACAGAAATGCAGCGAATAAACCGGCAATTAATAAAATAGTGGTGGAAAGGGTATAATACCAACTCTTCCAACGAATTTCTTTGGCGAAAGGTTTGGTGGATAAAATTAATTCCTTTTCGGAGGAAGCATGCATAAAACAAACGTATGAAAAGAATGGAAATAAAACATACAATTGCTGTTAATTCATACACATTTTTTCGTTTTATAAGTGTTTCAATCGTTCAGCAGCTTCCAGCAAGGTGGCTTCTTTTTTGGCAAAACAAAAGCGCAGTACTTTCTCATCAGTTTTATTATGATAAAAAGATGAAACCGGAATGGTAGCTACACCGGCTTTTTGTACCAATTCAATAGCAAATGCAGTATCGGGCTTATTAGAAAGCGCTGCATAACTGTAACACTCAAAATAGCTGCCGTGCGAGGGAATACAAACAAAACCCGTTTGTTGCATTAATGTCCTAAAATAATCGCGTTTTTGCTGTATTTGCGTTCCTAATTGAACATATTTATCCTTTTCCTGTAAGTAAGTTGCCAAAGCATATTGTTTTGGGGTATCGCAACTAAAACAATTAAACTGGTGTACTTTTCTAAATTCCTGCATGAGTGGTGCTGCTGCTATACAGTAACCTAACTTCCAGCCGGTACAGTGATAGGTTTTACCAAACGAAAAAATGATAAAACTTCTTTCTAATAAATCCGGATAGCGGAGCAGGCTTTGGTGCGGGGTTCCATCAAAAATTAAATGTTCATATACCTCATCACTCACTATAATGATAGCGGTATTGGCTACCAATATTCTTAAAGCCTCAATATCCTCCTCACTTAATACGGTACCGGTTGGATTATGTGGCGAGTTGATGATAATGGCTTTTGTTTTGGCATTGATGTTTTTGGTTACTTCGTCCCATGGTATGGAATACGCCGGATATTGCAATGCAATAAATACAGGTTTAGCCCCATTTAAAACAATGTCAGGTACATAGCTATCGTAGGCAGGTTCAAAAACAATTACCTCATCGCCGGGATGTAAAATAGATGTAAGTGCCGTGTAAATAGCATAAGTACCGCCGGGTGTAATAGTTATTTGTGTTTCAGGATCAATAGAAGTAGTATATAATTGTTTTACCTTTTCGGCAAGTGTACCCCGTAAGGCAGGTAATCCATTGGTATGTGTATACTGATTGCAACCACCTGTCATGGCTTTATCTGCCAATTCTATCAAAACTTTATCCATCTTAAAATCAGGAAATCCCTGCCCAAGATTAATAGCATTGTATTGTTGTGCCAACTGGCTCATTACAGTAAAAATGGTGGTACCAACCTGCGGTAGTTTTGATGCAATGTGCATAGGTGTTTATTATAAAACGGAAAGATAGTAAACTTAAAGTGCTAAAATTCCGGCCACTCTTTTTAATTCAATTTCTGCAGCTTTTGCCGCAGAAGTCAAATTCACC
>JAKAKY010000247.1 GCA_021824365.1 Bacteroidota bacterium
ATGAATGATGTATTTGTGGTTCAATTAAAAATAGCTCAAATTGGTTTTGGGCGTAAGTGCTTTTAGTGTTTCATAAATAAGCTGAATGGTTTGCTCCACATCTTTTTTATGAATCATTTCAACGGTAGTATGCATGTAGCGTAAAGGCATTGAAATTAGAACACTTGGGCAGCCATCATTGGCATAAGCAAAGCTATCTGTATCGGTACCGGTACTTCTGCTTACGGCACGCATTTGGAGTGGAATATCATTTTTCCCGGCTACTTCTTCCACAAAATGCAGTAGTTTATTGTGCACAGCAGGGCCATAAGTAGGTGAGGGACCTTTGCCACAAGCAACATCTCCTTCAATGTTTTTATTAATCATTGGGGTTTGTGTATCGTGGGTAACATCAGTAATAATTGCTACATCAGGTTTTATTCTTCTGGCAATCATTTCTGCACCACGTAAACCAATTTCTTCCTGAACTGCATTGACAATATATAGGGCAAACGGAAGTTTTACTTTGTTTTCTTTAATTAAACGGGCTACTTCAGCAATCATAAACCCGCCAATCCGGTTATCGAATGCACGGCCAATCCAATAATCGTTGGCTAATTCGTCAAACCCATCTGAATAGGTTACTACTGCACCAATATGTATACCCAATGCTTCCACTTCTTTTTTACTTCTGGCACCACAATCTAAAAACAGGTTTTCTACCTTAGGCTGATTTTCTTTTTGATCGCCATTACTTATTCGGGTATGAATAGCCGGCCAGCCAAATACTGCTTTTACAGGCCCTTTTTTGCCATGTATCACCACTCGCATAGAAGGTGCAATTTGATGATCAACTCCACCATTTCTTTTTAAATAAATTAAACCCTGATCCGTAATATAATTCACGTACCAGCTAATTTCATCGGCATGCGCTTCAATAACCACTTTAAATAATTCAGTGGGATTAATCACCCCTACTGCAGTTCCATAGGTATCGGTAAATGTAGTATCTGTGTAATTTTTAATGTAATTCAGCCACAGTTTTTGTCCGCTGCTTTCAAAACCTACCGGGGATGGTGTGTTAATATAATTCTTTAAAAACGCCATGGATGCTTCCGGCAGCATTGCTTTAGCTTTTGATTTTTTTTCTTTCGACATATTCTTCAATTTTAATTTTTAAAATAAAGTGCTTAAAATGCCACAACTGGCTTTTACCAGCATAAGCCCGTCAATAATAATCAGGTAATACATTATATTTTGCCTTTTATGCATGGAATAGGCAACGGAAAGTATTAATATAAAGGGAATAGCGTTTAAAATGATGCGTACGGCACTGAAGTGGTGCGAAATGGTATACACTAAAAAAGTGCCGAAACCAATAGCACAGAGGGGAATAAGAATATAAAAAATTGTTTTGCGTAAACCCACTCTTACTACAAAAGTTTTGAGTTGCTGGTTATAATCGGTGGCATAGTCTTTTATATCAAACATAATACACAACACGGTTATGTACATAAAGTTTTTAATAAAAAACATTACATCAAAACTATTTAATTGAAAAACGATATGCCCTGTCATAGAGCGGTACAAGATAGGATAAATGGTGATGGTAGCCGCCCACACAAATCCAATAACGAATGGTTTAAGCCAACCGGTGTTTCTTAAATTAAAATGTGTAAAGTTCGCAAAGCCTATACCGTAATATAAGCCGGCAACAATAGGCACAGACAGCCATAATAACCATTCTGCAGCAGTCATATTAAAAATATGTTGCCAACTGTTTTTAAAAAGCAAAAAAAGGCAGAACAGGCTAATGAAAGAAAGTGAAATTTGAGAAACCCACACCCATTGATGATGTTTTACGTACCAATGTGCTCTTTTATTGGCAGAATCTTCTAAGTTTTCAATGAGATAAGCTTTGGTATAGTATACAACGGTAGCCGCAAAAATAAGCATATAATAAGGCCAGGGGTTTAAGGGAACATTAAGTTGAAAGGCAGTTTCAATAGACAATGCTACTACGCAAATACCGTAAAAGTAATTGCCAAAAAAAATGGCAGGAACAATACCCCTGTAAACTTTTAATTGCATTAGGGTAAAAGTACAATATTCGGCGAAACAAGCGTATCACTGGTATGTCCGCCTAAATCTTTTAAAACAAACCTGAAATAGCAGGTATCGGGAACATTGCCACAGCCGGTGATGTAATAATACCCCGAACCTGTAACATTATTAATGAAATTAATATCAAAATTGCCTTTCAAATCTTTTGTAGCAGGGAAGTTGGGTATTTGAAAATTAATAGCCCAATTGGCAATTGGGCTGTTGGGGCATACTTTCGATACTTTTTGTATCCACATACTGTCCTGCACATCGCCCTCTTTATCAGTAAATTCAATGTTAAAAGAAAGAGGTTGCCCCTTTGCAACCACAGTACTGCTTACACTTTTTAAGGTTAATTGTGGTTTGGTTGTGTATTTATTTTTAGAACAACCGGCAATTAAAACGCTTAAACAAAAAATCATCAATATTTTTGTGTTCATACTTTGCATATTCTATTCAAATATAATTCATTCATTGCAACATTATTTGGTTATAATGGAATTTCTTAACAAGATTTTTTCAATTACTCCCGAAAATAAAACTGAACTGATTCAGGAAGTTTTTCAATTCCAGTTACAAAATAACAAGGTTTATCGTGAATGGTTTGAATTAATAGGGAAACAGCAACAAAAACCTACTGCTATTCCTTATCTGCCCGTTTCTTTTTTTAAAACCCATGCTATTACAACTACAACTTTTGATCCCGATGTTATTTTTGAAAGTAGTGGTACTACTACATCCATCAACAGCAAACACTATGTAAAAGACTGGCAGGTATATGAAACCAGCTTTCTCAAAGCCTTTCAACAATTTTATGGGGCACCCCAAAATTGGTGTATGATTGGGCTACTGCCTGCTTATTTAGAACGGAGGCATTCTTCCTTAGTGGCTATGGTACATACATTGGTGCAACAAAGCAGGCATACCGACAGCGGTTTTTATTTATATGAATACCAACAATTACACGCCACGCTGCAACGCTTAGAGGCTGTAGCGCAACCGGTACTTTTAATTGGTGTAACATTTGCCTTGCTCGACTTTGCCGAACAATATCCACTACCATTGAAGCATACTATTATCATGGAAACCGGAGGTATGAAAGGGAGAAGAAAGGAAATTACCCGTGAAGCACTGCATCAACAACTAAAAAATGCATTTGGAATTAGCCAGGTACATGCGGAATATGGTATGACGGAATTGTTATCGCAGGCCTATTCTTCAGGGAATGGCCGGTTTTATTGCCCACCGTGGATGCAGGTGTTGGTAAGAAATGAAGATGACCCTTTGGATGTTCGCTTAGAAGGCGAAGGAATATTGAATATTATTGATTTAGCGAACTTGTATAGTTGCAGTTTTATTGCCACCGATGATGTGGGCAAAGTATACCCCGATGGTAGTTTTGAAGTATGGGGCCGATTAGATAATAGCGATATTAGGGGTTGTAGTTTGTTGGTTACCTAAATGCAATTATATTTGCAGCCCTGAAACAGGATGCCCAGGTGGCGAAATTGGTAGACGCACTGTGTTCAGGTCGCAGCGTTCGAAAGGATGTGCTGGTTCGAATCCGGTCCTGGGCACATTACCGGCATT
>JAKAKY010000248.1 GCA_021824365.1 Bacteroidota bacterium
CAACATTTTACCATACGTTATTAAATGTGCTAATGCACAGAAGTATTGTTACTGTAGAATCGGTATGTTCATTCAATAGGGTGGCAGGTATATAAATATTTATAGTATTTTCATATTTGTATTGTGCTGTATTCCCCTATAATGCATATAAGATATTAAATCATCATCCTTCAATTTTAGTATTGCCTTTCCAATAAAAAAATGCTACAACAACCCCAAATCGCCTACATTTGTTTTATAATGTAATGCACATGATAGCAGGGGTGTTAAAAGAACCATCAGCAGAAAATCGGGTGTCACTTTTACCCGAACATTTAACCATACTTTTAAAAAAGAATATACAGGTTCTGGTGCAGCAAGAAGCCGGCATAGCTGCGTTTGCAACCGATGCGGTGTATACAAAGGCTGGTGCCATTATCAAAGATCGAACGGCAATTTTACAGCAGGCAGATATACTGTTTTCAATTCACCCACTTACCCATGATGATATACAAATAGTTAAGCCCGGTGCTATTCTCATTGGCATTTTTCAACCCCTCTATGCGTATGCAACCATGCAGGAATGGGCAGCTAAATCCATCACTGCTTTTAGTTTAGATGCCATTCCCCGTACAACCCGTGCACAAAGTATGGATGTATTAAGCAGCCAGGCTAACATAGCCGGATATAAAGCAGTAATTTTAGCCGCTGCTAATTATGGAAGGTATTTTCCTATGTTTATTACGGCTGCAGGAAGTATACCACCCGCCAAAATATTGGTATTAGGTGCAGGTGTGGCAGGTTTGCAGGCTATTGCAACGGCAAAAAGATTGGGTGCTGTAATTGAAGTATTTGATACCCGGCCTGCGGTAAAAGAAGAAGTAATGAGCCTTGGGGCAAAATTTGTGGATGTAGCAGGTGCTGCCGATGCAGCCAATACCGGAGGTTATGCGGTAGAGCAATCAGCCGAATACCAGCAAAAACAACAGCAACGGATTGCTGAAGCTGCTGCAAAAGCCGATATCATTATTACAACCGCTCAAATTCCCGGAAAGCCTGCTCCTAAATTACTTACCGAAGCCATGATTCAACAAATGCGGAATGGCAGTATTATTGTTGATCTGGCCGCAGCAACCGGAGGTAATACACCACTTACACAAAATAATGCCACCATTATAACTGCCAATGGCGTTACCATTATTGGTAATAGTAATTTACCTGCTACCATGCCATTTGATGCCAGTAAATTATATGGTAAAAATTTATTGAACTTTCTTCAATTAATTGTAACAGCCGATGGTCATATCCATATTCCCTTTGAAGATGATATTGTACAGGGTTGTTGCATTACGCATCAGGGTAAAATTGTAAACGAAAAAGTATTACCCCTTATTTAATAATTCGTCAGTAAAATCTATATTATGGAAGCAGCTTTAAAATGGATTTCAGACAATCAGCAAATGATATACATTGTTATTTTGATGATATTTCTTGGTATTGAAATTATTGGGCGAGTACCCAGTGTGTTACATACACCATTAATGAGTGGTGCTAATGCCATACACGGGGTAGTAATTATTGGCGCCATTATTGTGATGGGCCGTGCCGCAGAAACGAATTATCTGGCTTTGATATTAGGATTTTTAGCCGTTATTCTGGGTACTTTAAATGTAGTAGGCGGGTTTGTGGTTACAAACCGTATGCTGGAAATGTTTAAGAAGAAAAAATAATTATATATTAAAGTGTTATTTATGCATTTGGATATTTTAACCATTTGTTACCTGGCCGCCTCCGTTACTTTTATCATAGGTTTGAAAATGCTATCCAGTCCTGCTACAGCCAGGCGCGGTAATTTAGTAGCTGCAGCCGGCATGCTAATTGCCATTATTGCTACCATTTTTTTGTATAAAGACGAAGATGGCTATTCATTACACAACTACGGATGGATTTTTGGTGCGCTGCTGATTGGAGCCATCATTGGGGTAGTGGCTGCTAAAAAGGTAAAAATGACCGCCATGCCCGAAATGGTGAGTTTTTTTAACGGAATGGGTGGTGCATGCGCTGCTATAATTTCAGTTATTGAATTTGATTATGTATTTCGGGCCGCCGAAAAAATGCCAACTCCATATTTTGCTGATTCAGTGGCAACCGGACATTTTTTGGCAATAGCCGCAGGAGCCATTATTGGCAGTGTTTCATTTGCCGGAAGTATGGTGGCATGGGGTAAGCTCAATGGCAGTTTTAAAGATGTGGTTTTTAAAGCCCAACACAGCATCAATTTATTGGTATTTGCCGGTGTAATTGTTCTGGCATTTGTAACCTATTTTGCCTCTAACCAATATGCCGATTATTTTTTTATTGCTACTGTAATATTAGCTTTAATATACGGTGTACTATTTGTGTTACCTATTGGCGGCGCCGATATGCCCGTGGTTATTTCTTTATTAAACTCTTTTACAGGTGTAGCTGCTGCCTGCGGTGGTTTTTTGTATAATAATAAGGCCATGCTTACCGGTGGTATTTTAGTAGGTGCAGCCGGAACATTGCTTACCATATTAATGTGTAAAGCCATGAACCGAAGTTTAACCAATGTTTTAATTGGCTCATTCGGTTCAAAAAATATTCAATCAAACAGTTCAGCTACAACCGGCGGTGGTTCTTACAAAGAAATATCCATCAGCGATGCGGCAATGGTAATGCGCTATGCCAATAAAGTTATGATTGTACCGGGCTATGGCTTAGCAGTGGCACAGGCACAACATACCTGTCATGAATTAGAAAAATTGTTGGATGAGAAAGGAGTAGAAGTGCTATATGCCATTCACCCCGTTGCGGGCAGAATGCCCGGCCATATGAATGTTTTGTTGGCAGAGGCTGATGTTTGTTATGATAAACTACTGGAATTAGAACAAGCCAATGATGCTTTAAAATCCACTGATGTGGTACTTGTGCTTGGCGCCAATGATGTGGTAAATCCTGCCGCCAAAAAAAATCCTGCTTCACCTATATATGGCATGCCTATTTTAGATGTTGAACAGGCCAAAAACGTGATTGTGAATAAACGTAGTATGAAACCCGGCTATGCAGGTATTGATAATGATTTGTTTTATCAACCAAAAACCTCCATGCTGTTTGGCGATGGCAAAAAAGTATTGCAGGATTTAATTAATGAAATTAAAACCTTATAAGTGCCGCTTCCATGTTAATTGTACAATGATTGTTGAGTTATCATTTTGGTTAAAAAAATGATTTTTTTTAGTTTTCGTAGGTTCACCACTTAACTTCGCCGGGTGCTACCTATTGCTTTTATTGAATCATTACAGGGCGTTAAAGGCTTTCATCGGGAATCTTTTATTGCGGCGCATGAACAACATGTGCCTGTAACTTCTATTCGCTTCAACCCATTTAAAATAAAATTATTACAGCAAATTCCCTTTGAGGAAATACGATTGGAAAAAATACCCTGGACTGTAGATGGCTGGTATTTAAAAGAACGTCCTTCCTTTACTTTCGATCCTTTTTTGCATGGCGGTGCCTATTATGTTCAGGAGGCCAGTAGTATGTTTATTGAGCAAATTCTGCAACAAACTATTCCTGCGCCTAATCAGGAAATGGTATTGGATATTAGTGCGGCACCCGGTGGAAAAGCCACTTTGCTTTCCGGCTATTTTAAAA
>JAKAKY010000249.1 GCA_021824365.1 Bacteroidota bacterium
TCTAATACCAAATAAAGGCCTATTTTATAATTATCTGCCGGTGTGGTTTGTGGTGCATAAGTTGAACTGGTAGCATCATAGCTGGCGTTTTTGTATACCCATCCTGTAGGGTCTGCAGCTCTGGAACGAACCTGGTTTACATAAAGTAAAGCGGTTGGTAAATTACCCAATTGCGCTTCACATTCAGCAGCCAATAATAAAACATCTGCATACCTGATTAAATTTACATTATTGGCAACCAATTGGGTAGCCGCCCAATAGTTTTCAGTACTGGAATAAACACCCTTTTGGCTTTTTGCATAAATATTCTTTTTAGGACTGAACAATCCATTGGTAGCGGGGTCACGGATCCATGCTGCACCCGGATGTGGACCCCAATCTAAATAGGGAATGCTTTGACGGCCCATTATCCAATCAATACGGGGATCTAAAGTAGCTGTATACAAATTGGTAGAATCACTCACATTAGGTGCATTAAAATACGTATTTAACAGAGGTAATCCGGTAACCGGGTCGGTTTTATACGCATTGGCCAAACTTTGTGAGGGGTTAAAAAAACCGCAACATGCACCTGGTCCGGCACCATAGGGGAAATTTAATACATCCCCATAATTGCCATTTGAGGCTCCTCGTCCATTTGCCTGGTCATTTCCAGAACCATCATTCACAGACATTTGGACAGCAAATACAGATTCTGCACTGTTTTTAGTGGCAGGATTAAAATTACTGTAATACTTTACCAAAGAATATTTAACACCACCGGCAGTAACACCATTACTAATTAAATCATCAAATAATGGTTTTGCCTGTGCATATTTACCTTCAAACATATACACTTTAGCTAAAAAAGCCTCCGCAGCATATTTATTAGCACGACCAATTTGAGGTTGAACGGCGGGCAAATTTTGCATGGCAAACTGAAAATCAGCTTCAATTTTGGGCCAAATGTTCACATAATTACCTGAACCATCTACATTATTTACGGATGTTCTACCGGTAGTATCAGTAACTGTTTCATCAATATAAGGAACATTACCAAACACTTTTTTCAACTCAAAATGATAATGACCCCTTAAAAATCGTGCTTCAGCAGTGTATTCAGTTGCAACAGCAGCAGCGATTCCGGTTGCTATTTTCAAAACTCTTAAAACATCATTTGCACGTTGAATACCTTCATAACAGGTTGCCCATTTTTGTGCCGGATAACCATTTGTAGATGTTCCTGTAAAAGTTTCCAAAGAAAGAATATCGCCCTGATCGGAAGGAATTGATCCCTTATAGGCATCATCGGAACAAACACTGCCATACACCCAGTTACTGGCAGCAGAACCCCATCCACTATTTACATTTCCACCTTCACCATCTAACAGTGAATAAGCACCTATTAAAAGCCCTTGCACACCGGTTTGGTTAGCCAGGATACTTTGATTCAAAGTACCCACCGGCTGTTTGTTTAAAAAACTCTGCTTGCAGGCAAATAGAATTACAGTGAGTGCAAAAACAGAGGGAATTAAATATTTATAATGTATCTTCTTCATATTATACTATTTTTAAAATTTAAAATGGATTGTATTATCATTTTAGAATGATACATTTACCCCAACGTTGAAATTTTTCTGATTAGCAGGATAGTTACCAAAATCTATCCCGAAATTACTGTTATTATTCAAATCAGAGCCTTGTAATTCCGGATCTAAGCCTGTATACTTTGTAATGGTAAACAGGTTTGCTGCCTGAACATAAAAATGTAATTTCTGGATACCCATTCTTTCTAATTTGACAGAAGGAACGGTATAACCAATCATTAAATTTTTACATCTTAAATATGAACCCTTTTCCATGTAAAATGAATTAAATACAGTTGTATTACTAAAATTCGCAGATTTTTCAATTCGGGGAATTTTAGCATTTAAATTAGAGGGCGACCAGGAGTTTTGCAATAATCCTTTGCTAACATTGCCGGCAAAAACCTGTGGAAAATCAGTCCAGTATTTTACATAATTAATCACATCATTACCTGCTGAACCATAAAAGAACATGGAAAAGTCAAAATTCTTATATGTTGCATTGATGGTGAAACCATAGGTAAATTTCGGATTGGGATTACCAAAAAACACACGATCATCTGGTGTTATTTTTCCATTGCCATTGGCATCTAAGTATTTAAACCGACCCGGAGCTGCGCCATCCTGAGTAGCTGATTTAGCCACATCATTGGCATCTTTAAACAATCCTAATACCTGATAACCATAGAATGCTCCGACAGGATGTCCTGGCTGCAACCTGGAGAATGCACCAATTCGGCTTGAACCGGAACTATATTCATCTACATATTTAATACCGGGAGGTAAACTTACTACTTCATTTTTGTAGGAAGATATATTACCACCAATATCAAATTTAAAATCATGACCTATTGTACCATGATAAGTAGTAGAAAAATCAATACCGGTATTTTTTACATCACCTAAATTTACAAAGGGTTGGCTAGGTCCACCCAGGTAATTTCCAATGGCAGCAACGTTTTTAAATAACAAACCACTGATAGCTTTCTTATAAATTTCAATAGAGAAGTCTAACTTGTTGTTTAAAATAGTTGCATCTAAGCCTAAATTAGATATAATATCCTTTTCCCAGGTTGTGTTTGGATTACCCAACTGGCTGTTAAAAAATCCCTGAGTAGGACTATTGGAACTACCGGTAATTGGATAATAAGAATATCCTGCTCCGGATGCATATAATGAATAAGGATTAGTTGGATTGATATTACTAATTGAACCTGACTGTCCCCAACCACCTCTTAATTTCAAATCATTAATCCAGCTAATATTCTTCATGAAATTCTCATTTGAAATACGCCATCCTGCTGAAATAGATGGGAAATTACCATATTGACGACCGGGTGCAAACACAGATGATCCGTCTCTTCTTAATGTAGCAGCCAAAATGTATTTATCAGCATAACTATAATCAATCCTACCAAAATAAGAAGCAATTGATAACTGATAGGGTGAGCCACCATTATTGCTCTGTGATCCGGGAGAACCGGTATTTAATGTCCAAAAATTAGGATCGGTGCTAAAGTAATTGTTTCTTCCTGCACTCATACCCCGGTTGTATTGATTCTTGGCTTCAGATCCTACTAAAACATTCAAAGCATGTTTTCCCCAGGTATTATTATACTTTACAGTGTTTGTCCACAACCACAAACTATTGTACCCTGAACCCTCAGTAAATGAGTTGGGATTGGTATTACCCTCTGCATTTTCATAAGCAGTATAAGCGAAAGAATAATAATAGTAATTATCAAAATAACCACCAAAGCTGGTACGGGCAGTAAAGTGTTTTAAAAAGTCTACCTCACCCCATACATTACCATTTACCTGCCAGTCATTGCTTTTATTATTAGCCGTTCTTTGCTGATTGGCTACCGGGTTTGCGGCATTACTTAAACCTACTGATTTCGTACCTGCATAATTACCCATGATATCATAAATTGGAATAATGGGGGGTTCGCGGTAACTCATTGAAATAGCGTTGCCTTCATTCTGGTTAGTAAAGCCGGGGCTTTGTTTATAAAACACATAAGCATTTTCACCAACACGAATATGGTTATTCACATTAAAAGTGGTATTCATTCTAAC
>JAKAKY010000045.1 GCA_021824365.1 Bacteroidota bacterium
CAAGCCTGTGATGTAATTGTAGTGGCCATACCATCTGCATTTGTTTCAGAAGCCTTCGCTCATTTACCTGCTGAGGCATTGCGGGGCAAAAAAATTATTTCGGCCATAAAGGGTATCCTGCCCGAAGGCAATGATTTGTTTCATGCGTATTTGTTCAAAAAATTTCAATTCCCGATGGCAGATTATTATACCCTGTTAGGCCCCTGCCATGCAGAAGAAGTAGCGGCCGAAAAATTGTCTTATCTTACTTTCTCCGGGATAGATATTTCTGCTACACAGCAATTGGCCGGGTATTTTAAAACGGAGTATATCAATACCGAAGTTAACAATGATGTTATTGGCGTACAATATGCAGCCGTGTTAAAAAATATTTATGCGTTAGGTGCCGGCATTGCGCATGGGTTAGAGTATGGTGATAATTTTTTAAGTGTATATATAGCCAACTGCGCTTATGAAATGAGCCGGTTTTTACAGGCAGTATCTGCCCATCAAATGAGTGATAGTAATACCAATATGCCTAATTATGCAGCATCCGTTTATTTGGGTGATTTATTGGTAACCTGTTATTCATTATTTAGTCGTAACAGAACATTTGGAAATATGATTGGGAAAGGTTATAGCGTAAAGGTGGCTCAGTTAGAATTAAATATGGTTGCCGAAGGGTATAATGCGGCAAAATGTATTATGCAAATTAATCAGCAATACCATGCTGCTATTCCCATTGTTTCCATTATTTATGCCATTTTGTGGGAAGGCCTGCCACCTGAAGATGGTTTTAAGAATATAGAAAGTTATTTAGTGTAAAGAGGCATTTACTTCAAATAAATCGGCAGCAATACCATCTGCATACAGCATCCCTTTTGGGGTTAGGTGCAGTTGTTCCTTTTGTGGCAGCCATTCCATTAGCCCTTGTGTAATCCATTTTTGGGCTGCATGTATTAATTGTTTTTGGTGCCTATTGGTCCAGTTATCATCCAGTTTTGAAAATTGAATGCCTTCTTTGGTGCGCAAAGCAATCATAATCTGTTCATTTCTTTTTTGGGCAGGGGTTAATATTTCTTTTTCTGCCGGAATATTTCCATTTTGAATGTTTTGTATATATAAACTGTTATTGGCAATATTCCATTGTCGCCAGGTGCCATTGTAAGAATGTGCGGAAGGTCCTAATCCAATATAAGGAATGCCCTTCCAATAACTGTTGTTGTGTCGGCTTTGATAACCCGGTTTAGCAAAATTAGATACTTCATACTGCTCAAAATCTGCCTCAGGCAGCCATTGCATTAATAATTCAAATTGTTTGGCCTGTGCATCGATATCAATATTGTCTTTTGATTTTTTTTGAATGGAATGATGTAAGGCCGTTTTAGGTTCAACCGTTAAGGCATAACAGGAAAGGTGTTGAATGGGTAAGGATAAGGCTTTGTGTATATTTTGGTGCCAGGCTTCATTGGTTAATTGGGGAATACCATAAATTAAATCAATACTAATATTATCAAAGCCCGCTGCATGGGCCTGTACAATGGCCTGCAGGGCTGCTGTTGCATGATGCGATCGGTTCATCCATAACAAATTAGCATCTCTAAATGATTGAACGCCCATGCTTAACCGGTTGATGCCCGCATGGCGCCATTGCTGTAATGCCAGGGGTGTACAATCATCCGGGTTTACTTCAAGGGTTATTTCAGCATCAGCAGCAAGGGTATACTGTTGTTGAATGGTTGTAATTAGCTGTACCAGTTGTTGTATGTTTAGTAGTGAAGGGGTACCTCCTCCAAAATAGAGGGTATCTATCATGGGTTGCTTTAAAAATTGTGTTTGCATCACTGCTTCCCGGGCAATGGCATGCACCATTTCGGGTATTTGTTTTTTGGATACGGAAAAATGAAAATTGCAATAATTACAAGCCTGTTTACAAAAAGGTATATGCACATAAATGCCTGCCATAGGTAATCATCTGTCATTAAAATGTAAAGGTACAGGTATGCATCATGATACTATAGCCTGTTATTGGTTAAAATAAGTTAGTAAAAATGAATAAATCTGATAATCAGGTAAGGCTTATCCCTATTTTTGCGCATCATGAAATGGATGTCCATTGGTTTATTGGGCTGTATTTATATGCTAATGCCGGTTTGGGTTACTGCACAAACCGATTCCGGCAAACAGTTGCCGGTGCAAACAACTGAAAAAAAAGGATTACCCGCCATTCAACAGATAACTACCCTTCGCCCTGCACTAGAAAGTACCATGGTGCAACCAACAACAAAAAAAATAAAACAGATAGTGAAAAGAGATAGTGTGGGAATAAAAAAAGATAGTGTATTAGCACAGCATGATAGCTTGCCATTGCTGAATGATTCTGTTTTTACAAATACTCCTGCTACGGCTCTAATTATCCAAAAAGTAATTGATACAAGTACTTATACCCCCTGGCTTCCGGTTGCTATATTACCCTTCAATAAACCGCCAATCTATCAGATTACTCAATTTAAATCATCGACAGGAAAAGATGATTTATTTTATGTTTTGTGTGGTGTGTTGTTTTATTTAGGGTTATTGCGTCAGCTGTTTCCCAAATATTTGAATAATTTATTTGTCTACTTCTTTCAAACCAGCTACCGGCAAAAGCAAATGCGTGAACAGTTAATTCAGGGGCAATTTTCGTCATTGCTTTCTAATTGTTTGTTTTTTATAAATGGCGGATTGTATATTGCATTAATAGCGCAATATTTTTCCATTCAAATTTTTTCGTTTTGGTTACTGGTATTGTATAGCAGTATTTTACTGGTCATTATATATGGGGGTAAATATTTAATTCTTTCTGCCGCGGGATGGATTTTTAACGTAAAACAGGCTGCATCTGGTTACAATTTTATCGTTTTTTTAATGAATAAGGTGGCTGCTATCTTCTTATTTCCCATTATTTGGCTGCTGGCATTTTCCGCTAAACCCTATGCTGCATTTGCATTGCAGTTTAGTTTTTTGTTATTGGCATTTTTATGGTTGTATCGCTTTTTCATTAGTTTATCCACGCTTCGACGTGAGTTGAAAATTAGTGGCTTGCATTTTTTCCTGTACATTTGCGCCGTAGAAATAATACCTGTTTTGTGCATTTACAGGCTAATGTTCCAATATTTATAGAAATAGTTTTTAATTTTGTATTCACTTAGTAGAACAGCATGGCAAAAAAAGCAACTAAAAATTTGAACGTTGTAATCAGTAAACCGGTTAAAAAAATTTTAATTGCACAGCCAAAACCGGAAAGTGAGAAATCGCCTTATTTCGATATTGAAAAAAAATATCGTGTACAATTTGTTTTCGAGCCTTTCATTCGTTTAGAAGGAATTACCGCTAAGGAATTCAGAAAACAAAAAATTGATATTACAACATTTACTGCCATCATATTTACCAGCAGGCATGCTATTGACCATTTCTTTCGCATTTGTGAAGAAATGAAAGTAGCTATCAGTCAGGATACCAAGTATTTCTGCATTACTGAAGCTGTTGCACTTTATTTGCAAAAATTTATTTTATATAGAAAACGTAAAGTTTTTTATGGAGCCGATGGTACCAACAAAAGCTTATTTTCTGTGATTAACAAACATAAAGAAAATGAAAATTTCTTATACGTTTGCAGTGAAAATCAGCAGGATAATGAAATTGTTAATTGGTTAAAAAGCAATCATTGCGATTTTCAGTTAGGCTTTATGTACCGCAGTATCAGTAATGATATCAGGGCCTTATTTGTTGAACATGCTATTGATATGGTTTGTTTATTTACCCCCAGCGCAGTGCGTTCTATCTTCGATAATTTTCCCGATTTTTATCAAAATGGCACATTGATTGGCGCATTTGGCGGTAATACGGCTAAAGCGGTTGAAGAAGCAGGGCTTAGTTTGAATATTAAAGCACCTGATGTGCATATTCCCAGTATGACGGCTGCCATAGAACATTTTCTGGCAACTCATCAATCCATGAAATAACCTTCCTGAAATCCTTTAAATTTTTCCTTAATTCATATATTAAAAGCCCCTTTGTTCGCAGAAGGACTTTTTCTTTTCAGTACTTTGCCGGTAATATTTCATTATGCAACATACCAATCGGTTAATACACGAAACCAGTCCGTATTTATTACAACATGCGCATAATCCGGTTAACTGGTACCCCTGGGGCGATGAGGCACTTACAACTGCCCAAAAAAATGATTTGCCTATTTTAGTCAGTATTGGTTATTCTGCCTGTCATTGGTGCCATGTAATGGAAAAAGAAAGTTTTGAAAATGAAGATACTGCGGCATTAATGAATGCGTATTTTATTAATATAAAAATAGACCGCGAAGAGCGGCCGGATTTAGACCATATTTATATGGATGCCATACAAACATTAACCGGCAGTGGTGGATGGCCTTTGAATGTTTTTTTAACACCGGATGCAAAACCTTTTTTTGGAGGAACTTATTTTCCGCCGGAACGGGCATATAATAGAATGAGCTGGAGTGAAGTGCTAATAGCCGTACATAAAACTTTTATAGAGAAAAGGGAGGAGGTAGAAGAACAGGCAGCACAATTAACACAACATATTCAGGCCTCTGATCAGTTCGGTATTACACCACAGCAGACAGATTTACTACCAGAAATGTCTGCAACAATTACCGAAAATATATTGCGGGTAGCCGATACCAAATGGGGTGGATTTGGAAAAGCGCCAAAATTTCCGCAAACCATGGTTATTCGACATTTATTGCGGAATTACCATCATACCGGTAATGGGCAGGCCCTGCAGCAGGCATTGTTGAGCATTGATAAAATGTTACAGGGAGGTATTTATGATCAAATTGGCGGGGGCTTTGCACGGTATAGTACCGATGCGGAATGGCTGGTGCCCCATTTTGAAAAAATGTTGTATGATAATGCTTTAATATTGGAAGTTTTGTCCGAAGCCTATCAAATTACCCAAAATACTACCTATCGTACTGCCATTGCTGAAACGATTAACTGGTTAGAAAATCATTTAATGCATCCGGAAGGTTGTTTTTACAGTGCATGGGATGCCGATAGTGAAGGCGTGGAAGGGAAATATTATGTTTGGAAAAAATGGAAAATTGAACAAATATTAGGTAATGATGCCCCATTGTTTTGCGCCTTTTATGGTATTACTGATACAGGTAATTGGGAACATAGCAATATTTTATGGATACAGGAACCGGCTGCTTTTTTTGCAGAAAAAAGGGGAATACAGCCCGAAATTTTCCTTCAAATGCTGGAAGGCTGGAAGCAGTTGTTACGCAAAGAACGTTCAAAACGGGTACAGCCGGGCTTAGATAATAAAATATTACCCGGTTGGAATGCGTTGATGATACATGCATTGGGGAAAGCATATACAGCAACCGGCATTGAGCATTTCCGCAATATGGCCATACAAAATATGCAATTTTTAGAAGCCAAATTTTATCGAAATGGCAGTTGGTATCATAGTGTTTCCATGCATTCAGTACCAATTCCTGTATTTTTAGACGATTTGGCTTTTCTCATCCAGGCCTATATTACCTTACAGGAAATAACCGGCAATGCCGACTATTTATTAAAAGCCAGGCAGTTTACTGAAGCGGTGATGCAAGATTATTCTGATGAAGAGGATTGCTATTTTTACTTTACAGCCCGGCAACAGAAAGATATCCTTGTTCGCAAAAAAGAAATATACGATGGCGCCACACCAAGTGCTAATGCCGTAATGGCGTATAATTTGTGGTACCTCTCTGTGATATTTTACCTGCCGGAATGGGCCAATCGAAGCCGGCGAATGGTAGAAGGGTTACAAAAAGTAATGATTGATTATTCCACTTCTTTTGGGTACTGGGCTTTGGTGTTGCAGCACCATATTTTTCAAAATAAAGAAGTTGTTTTTACGGGTTCTGAAGCAAAAAATTACATAGCTTCTTTCTTAAAAAAGTATTTTCCCAATAAAATTTTTCAGGTTTCAGAAAATTTTAAGGAGGGGTTTCCTTTGTTGATAGGCAAAGAATACAACTGTAAATCAATGTTTTATGTTTGCGAAAATTATGCCTGTCAATATCCGCAGGCAAATTTTGTAAATTTTTTTTCTGAATTTCAATTAAACCATTAATTTGCAGCTTCCCTGTTTATCCCTCCCGGAAAATAAATTAGTAAAAAGAACGTTAAGTAAATGCATCGTTAAAGTTTACTCGAAAAAAATTTAAAGTAAAACTAATTTAACAAAGTAGCATGACAGCTATTTATTGCTATATATTTGTCAATATTCTATTAGGAAATATATGAAGAAGTACCATTATAGTATTTTGCTGGTGTCGTTGGTGTCGGTGGGTTTTACTGCCTGTTTTAAAGGGAAAAGTAAAAGCCCGTTAGATGATGGCCAGTTACATGGAGTAGCGCCTGGCGCCGGAAAGAGCATGGGAAAACCGAAGGGAATGGTTTATATTCCGCCGGGAACATTCCACATGGGCCCCAGTGATGAGGATATTAATTTTAATTATACCGCCCGTAACAGGCAGGTGTCTATCCCGGGTTTTTGGATGGATGCTACCGAAATGACCAATAATGATTACAGGCAGTTTGTTTATTGGGTGCGTGATTCCTTAGCAGCAAAAGAGTTGGGATATTATAAATCATCTGCCGGTGCTACCGGAGGCGATTCGGCCATAGCCATTGACTGGAATAAGGCACGTACCATTAAATATGATGCCTCTAATCTGGAAAAATTGGGTAATAAACTCATCCTTGCCCCCGATAATCGGTTGTATGGCAAGCCTGACATTGATCCGAACAAATTATTGTACCAGGTTGAAACATTTAATTTATTTGAGGCAGCCAAAAGAGAAAATGCAGGCCAGCCCCGCAGTAAATTTATTGTACGCTATCAGGTGCCCATTTATCCGGATACCCTGGTATGGATGCGTGATTTCTCTTATTCCTATAATGAACCAATGACAAAAAGATATTTTGCACACCCTGCTTTTGGTAACTACCCTGTTGTGGGTGTTAACTGGAAGCAGGCTGTTGCTTTTTGCCATTGGCGTACCCATATACAAAATGCAGCTTTAGAAAGAAAGAAAATGGCTGTTGAAAGTGATTTCCGTTTACCCAGTGAAGCAGAATGGGAATATGCAGCACGTGGTGGTAGAACCAATTCCATGTATCCCTGGGGTAATTATTATATCCGCAACAAAAAAGGTTGCTTATTGGCCAACTTTAAACCCGGTCGTGGTAATTATGCGGAAGATGGTGGATTTTACACAGTTCGGGTAGATGCTTATTGGCCAAATGATTATGGTTTATACAATATGTCAGGTAATGTGGCCGAATGGACCAATTCCTATTTCAATGAAAGCGCCTATAATTTTATGTCTGATATGAGTCCGGATGTTCGCTATGAAGCCAAAGACTCTGATCCTCCATTAATGCGCAGAAAAGTAGTAAGAGGTGGTAGTTGGAAAGATGTAGGTTATTTCCTGCAAACCAGTACACGTACTTTCGAATACCAGGATAGCGCAAAATCTTATATAGGATTTAGGTGTGTGATTGATTTAGCCCCAAGAATGAAAAAATAGAACCCTAAAAGCAGCACATTTCATTGATTAAAACTTTAATAAATTTTACGGATATTACTGGCGAAGCAATCGCAGGTGGTATTCTATTAACCCAAACCCGGTAAAACTTTAAATTTTCGTTATTATGGCAGCAAAAATTCCTCCTCAGGTAAGTAAATGGTTCGACGTTGGTGTATCTGTTGGTGCAGCAGTAGTAATTTTCGGCGCATTGCAGAAAATATTACATACACCTATAGCAGATGTAATGCTGAAAGTAGGTTTAACTACAGAAGCTTTAATATTTTTAGGATATGGTATTCTGTATGTTATATTTCCTTATATGGATGACCATGAGGTACATATTCCCGGAGTAAAAGTACCTGCAGGCAACCCGGCATTACAAACCATGGAAAAAATGTTGTTAGAAGCCGATATAACTCCTGCTAATTTAAGTAAACTAAGTGCCGGATTTCAGAAATTAGGTTCAACTGTGGAAAAAATGGGCGAAATTGGCGATGTAGTGAAATCAACCGGCGATTTTAGTGCTAAAGCGAAAGAAGCTGCCGGTGCTTTGGGTACAATTACCGGTGCAGTTAGTCAAACTACTGCATCTCTATCTTCTTTTAATGCAGCTGCTGAAAATACCAAACAATTTCATACGCAGGTGCAGGTGTTAACCAAAAATCTTACTTCCTTAAATACCATTTATGAATTGGAGTTGCAGGAAAGCAATAACCATTTAAAAGTGTTGAATCAGTTCTATGGTAAATTGGCACAAACCTCTGAAGCCATGAACAATTCAGCCGGCGATGCCATGAAAGCAAAAGAGCAAATTGCCATATTAGCCAATAACTTAGGTAAGTTAAATCAGGTGTATGGTAATATGTTAACCGCTATGCAGGGCAGACCATAATTAGTAACAGCTAAATGATTTCAACCCTATTCATATAAAAATTATATAAACTGCAGATAAATTATGGCATTACCTAAGGAGCCACGGCAGAAAATGATTAACCTGATGTATTTGGTACTAACGGCACTGTTAGCACTAAATGTATCTTCCGAAATATTGAATGCATTTAAAACGGTGAACAATAGTTTGGGTACTTCCAATGAAGTGATTGAACAAAAAAATCAGACTCTTTTTAAATCCTTTCAGGAAAAATTAGATCAGGCCGATACAAAAGAAAAAGCGGCTATTTGGTGGCCCAAAGCTGAGAAAGCGAAGCAGTTATCAGAAGCTATGTATACGTATATAGAATCATTGAAAGATTCGTTGAAAAGGGCTTCCGGTTATAATCCGCCTAAAGACTCTACTTTTAAAGAAGATGATTTGGAAGCCTCATCCCGTTTAATGGTAGAAGAAAAGAAAGGAAATGAATTGCAGCAAAAACTCATTCAATTTAAGAAGGATTTATTGGCTATTGATACCGGATTTGCAACACAATACGCAGCTACATTAGCTTTAGATGTGGCTATTCCTAAAACAACTACCTCTGAGGCAGCCAAAAAAGATTGGGCTTATGCTTATTTTAATATGACGCCTACCATAGCCGGTATTACCATTTTAAGCAAGTTTCAGAATGATGTAAAAAACTCTGAAGCCCGTGCTGTGGAGTATTTCCACAATAAAATAGGAGAGGTGAAAATGGTATTTGATACTTACGTGCCATTAATTGGCCAAAGTGCACAATATTTAATGCCGGGGCAGGAATTAGATGTTACGGCAGGTATAGGTGCATTCAATAAAGAATCCAAGCCTTCCATCACAATTGATGGTGCCGGTGTGCCTTTGCAACCTGATGGGACCGGACTCTATAAAACTACTGTTGGTGGTCCGGGTGCTTATGTAAAAAAATTACACATCAGCTATTTTAATCAGGCAACCGGTAAACAGGAAACTAAAGATGTAGATATTAAATATACCGTAGGTTCACCAACCGGCGCCAATGTGAGTGCTGATGCTACAAGGGTTTTATACATAGGTGTTGCCAACCCCTTAACCGTAATTGGCGGAGGTGGTGTAGGTGATGAAAAAGTGAGTGTGTCTATTAGCCAGGGTTCTTTGTCTAAAACCGGCCCCGGACAATATGAGGCACAAGTAACTACACCCGGCGTAGCAACTGTTACTATAAATGATGGTAAAAATGTTACACCTTTCAAATTCAGGGTAAAAACCATTCCTGATCCCGTAGCAAAAGTGGGTAATAGTAAAGGTGGCAGAATGGCGTTGAATGAATTTAAAGCAATGGCCGGTGTACGGGCAGATTTGGAAAACTTTATTTTTGAAAACTTAAAATATAATGTAATCAGCTATACGTTCATTGCAACAGGTAAAGCTTTTGCTGAAAGGCCCGGTATTTCTGTGAACAATGGTGCCGTATTTAATGACGAAACCCGTGCTTTGATTGAGAAATTAGGTCCAAATTCAACTGTATTAATAGATATGATTAAAGTAGAAGGCCCTAATGGTACTACTACTTTACCGCCTATTTCATTCTATTTATATTAAATTTATGATTATGAAAAAAAACAGCATTCAAATTTTTGTGTGGATCGTTGCAGTTACTGCGCTGGTGTTTGAAAGCAATGCTGCTTTGGCGCAGGCGAAAAAGCGGACCGTACAAAGAAACACTACCACACCTGCAAAACAACCGGCTAATAATGCTCCCAATCCGTATTTACAAAATAACAACACGAACACGAATAGCAATAACCCCTATTTGTCGTCAGGTAATAATGCAAATACCAATGCAGCCAAACCACAAACCGGTAATGGTTGTCGTGAGTATGTAAATATGCCCAGCAGTGAAGGTGGTTTATTTGACACAGTAAGGGTATCGTTACGTCCGGATGATCCTACTCGTAATTATGAAATGGTGCGTGATAAAACCCCATTGGCTTACGATTTTATTAGAGAAGATGATGCTGTTTTTAAAGAAAGGGTTTGGAGTGAAATTGATATCAGAGAAAAAATGAATCAGGTATTTGGCTATGCCTCTAATGAAGATAATGGTAATCAGCGTTTAATTTCTATCATTGTTCAGGCTGTAATGAATGGTGATGTTACCGCTTTTGATGCCAATGATGATAGATTTACTACGCCGCTAAATAAAGCTGATTTTATGAAAACATTTGGGAGCGGCATTGATACTGTACAACGAAGAGATATTGATGGTCAGCCTACCGGTGTGTGCGAAATTAGACAAAGACAAATAGTTGCTGATTCTATTTACAAATTCAGAATTAAAGAAGATTATATTTTTGATAAAGAAGCTTCCAGATTGGTGCGTCGTATTATTGGTATTGCCCCCATGATGAAAAGATATTTATCAGACGGCACTACCGTTGGTAATGATTTGTATCCTTTATTCTGGGTGTATTATCCTGATGTTAGGGCAACTTTTGCCAAAGTACAGGTGTACAATCCAAAAAATAATGGAGCCAGAATGAGTTGGGATGATTTGTTTGAAAGCCATATGTATAGTAGCTATATTGTAAAAACTACCATGGATAATTTCAAAAACCAGTATTTCAAAGATTACATCAAAGACCCATTATTCCGATTACTTGCCGGCGAAAAAGTGAAAGAAAAGATATTCAATTATGAACAGGACTTGTGGGCCTATTAAATACAACTATCGAAGACTTTAAGTTGGCATTAAATTTGTTTCATTAATTTTAGAATAATTTTTTTTTAAAAAATATTGTTATTTAAAAACTAATCTGTAATTTTATCTCGGTTTTTCATAGGATATTGGATTTTAAAGACGGGGCTGGATTTTTATCCTGGCCCTTTTTTATGCTATTACCAGCCAAATACGAAAGGATATCCCATTATTGCCAAATACCTAAGCCTGCCCCTTTTCATTCAAATAAAGCAACACTAATTTGGTCTTTGCTGGTCCAATAACTGCCTCAATGGCTGATTTATCTTTAGTTTGGAGGTTTTTGATGGATTTAAAATGTTTTAACAGATTATCAGCTGTAGTTTTACCAATGCCGGGAATTTGCTCTAACTCATTTTTAAAGATACCTGCCGAACGTTTGTTTCGGTGAAAAGTGATACCGAAGCGGTGTACCTCATCCCTTATTCTTCGAATCAATAACAGGCTGTCACTATCCCAGGGTATTTTCAGGGAATCACTGTCTCCCGGAAAAAAAATTTCTTCCTCATTTTTGGCTAAACCCACCACATTCATACTTCCCAAAAGGTTCAAATCACTCAATGCTTCTAAGGCAGCATGTAATTGCCCCTTTCCGCCATCAATGATTACTAATTGAGGTAGAGGCTGGTTTTCCTCTTTTAAACGTTTATATCTCCTGAAAACAACCTCGTTCATGGTAGCAAAATCGTTAATGCCTTTTACCGTTTTTACGTTAAAATGCCTGTAATCTTTTTTACTGGGTAAACCGTTTTTAAAACAAACCATGGCAGAAACCGGATAACTGCCCTGAAAATTGGAGTTATCAAAACATTCAATGTGTGTAGGTGTTTCCTGCAGGTGTAAATACTGTTTAACTTCTTCCAAAACCTGCATTAAATCAGCCTCTGATTTAGTGGTGATGTGTAGCGTTTTTTTCTTCTTTAGCTCATCTTTAAAATAGCTGACATTTTTAATAGATAATTCTAATAATTTCTTCTTATCGCCCGCCTTAGGAACAGTAATGATGATATCTTGTTCCGGATACTCTATTTCAAATGGAACTACTATTTCTTTTGATAAGCTGTTAAACGTTTTTCTAATATCTAAAATTACCAGCGGCAGTACTTCTGCTTCTGTTTCTTCTAATTGTATCTCAACTTTTCTGGTATGTGTTTGTACAATGGTGCCATAGTTTACCATGAGGTAATTGATGAATGCAGTATTACCTGCTTTTTCAATAGCAAATACATCAATATTGTTTAAGTGTTTGCTAACAATAACTGATTTAGCCTGATAATTTTCAAGATAATCCATCTTACTTTTGATGGCTGCTGCTTTTTCAAATGCTAAATTGGCTGCATGATTCTGCATTTCAAGTTTTAAACGTTGCATTACCGGACTTAAATTGCCTTTTAAAATTTCTCTAATTTGTTGAATACCATTATTATAATCCTGTTCCGTTTGTAATCCTTCACAAGGTCCTTTGCAGTTACCCAAATGATATTCTAAACATACTTTGAATTTATGTTTTTGAATATTATTTTCTGTTAATGCCAGTTTACAGGTTCTAAGCGGAATGTATTGCTTAATGAAATGTAATAATTCGCGAACCCTGCCTACAGAACTGAACGGGCCCAGGTATTCAGAGCCATCAATTACTTTTTGCCGGGTTAAAAAAACTCTTGGAAAGGGTTCTTTTTTAATAACGATATAGGGGTATGTTTTATCATCTTTTAAATTGATGTTATACCTGGGTTGATATTGCTTAATCAGTACATTCTCTAATAAAAATGCATCTTGTTCTGAATCAACAATGGTAAATTCAATGCTTTCAATTCGTTTAACTAACTCAAATGTTTTGTATCCTGTAAATGTCTTAGCAAAATAAGAACTTACTCTTTTACGCAAATCTTTTGCTTTTCCAACATATAAAAGCTGATGTGATGCGTCGTAATATTTATAGATGCCGGGTTTATGCGGAATGGTTGTTGCAATATGTTGAAAATCAGCAGCAGTCATATTAATGTTTCCAGTTTACAAATATTTTGTTCTTGTTAATCACCATATCTTTTAATAAATATTCTTTGTCAACCGTAAAATAACTGGCTGGTTTCCAGTGTAATGCTTCATCTATGGTAGTATCGGAAAGATGTATTATTTTGTGTATAAAAATATTTTTTAATTTGTTATTTTCATCGCTTAATAAAATGAGGACTGATTTAATGGGGAGCGTATCCTCTAACCAATTAGGTGCATAGGTAAAACTATAGCTGTTAGTAGATAAATCATGAAATACCGATTCTTTCAACAACGGTTTTAATGCAGGACTATTGATATCAGCTTCTAAAAATGGTTTTGCTAACTGCTCAAATTCTTTTGCATAAATAACTGACGAATCTTTTATTCCCGCCTTATTTGTTTGTATTTTATACATGAAATACGGGGTGGTTTTTACATCATTGATTTCTTCTGCCAAAATTTCTTTGATGGGAAAATAAGAAGCGGTATCTTTTAAAGATACAGAATTGGTTGAAGCTTTTTGTTGCTTATTTTTACAGTTAGAACAGCTTATGCCTACTGCAATTGGTACGAATATAATCAGCACAAATTTCATGCTGTAAAAGTATTTGAAACACTTGTAACAATCATGCACAAACTTAAATAGAGACAGGCTGGCGCAAAAAATTAACGAATAGGTTGTGTAAAGCCAATTTTCAAACCATAATCCCATCTAAATTCTTTAATGGGATATAAGTCGTTATACGTTGGGAAATGCTGGTAACGCACCTGTGGGCCAATAAACCAGGTTCTATTGGCTGTTTTATAAGTAATATTTAATTCAACCCCGGTATTGGCATTCCATTTTCTGAAAAAAGAAGCACCATTGGTATAATATTTATAATCAGTAGAAAGCAGGTATACATTTTTATTCAGCGTAAGCGTTGGTTGGAAAGTGATACCCGCATCTACACCAATTTTTTTATCAGGAAAGAAACTCCATTGTAAACCAATAGGGATAGATATTTGATACAATTTGTTATCTAACCTGGCTGATTGAAAACCACCTGCATTACTATAACTGGAAAGCATATTTACTGAATCTAACCGGTGGTTGCGTACATAAGCAATGGTTGCAATATTATACGGAGACCAATAGGCATCAATATAGTATTGACGAATATTAACTTGTAAGCCGGTTTTAATTTGTAGATTTTTGCTTAAACGGTATAAAAGGGCACCACCTGCTTCCATTCCTAATGCTGGTTTGTGGTGCACGGCAACATTAACATTGCTGTTTACTAAATTGTTGGTATTGTTAACCGGACTGTTTAAAGCGAATGTGCTAAGTGTTGCATAATTTAATCTTTCCTGATTATCTTCTAAATTACGATAGCTGATAGAAGGTGTAATGTATAATTGATAAGCAAACCTTGAAATTTTGGTATTATTATAAATGTTTTTTGAACTATGCGCTACAATTGTGTTTAAACCGTTAGTAAAACTGCTTATCTTATTTTTCTGATCTAACCAGGCAAAATTGGGATATAATATCAAACTGTTTTTCCCTGAATAGTAAGTAGTATTACCTGAAGGATAGCTGTTATTTTTAATACTTTCTGTATTCATCAGTTTACCCATTTCTCCATTGCTATTGATGTGCTTGCTAATAATGGAGAAATTTTGAATACTCTTATTTAAATGATGATTGCTCACTATTATTTCATTGGCGACAGCAGTATGATTAGTTGTATTTACAATAGGATAATAGGCTTTGTTTTCGGGTTTATTGTAATGGTGTAGTTTATTAATGGTTTTATTGGTAATGACCGTAGGATTAATGGTTTGCTCTAATAAATTGTTTTTTGCATCAGTATAATTATTATTAGCAGCAATATTGGTATTGTTGCTGTGAACAATTGAATTGTTAGATAAAGATTTTATCAATATATTTTTTGGTGGGTAATTATAAATGGTAGTAGCCGTTAGGGCAACAATAATAAAAATGGCAATAAAGGTTAAAGCTTTCCAGGAACCCTTGCCATGTATTTCTGTGCGAATGTTTTCCCATACGTGCTCAGATGGGTACATGCGGTGGTGTTTCACCTCATCTTGCAGGAATTGCTCAAATTCATCATGTATTTGAAAATTGTTTTCCATTGTTCCTGCACTTATTTACTAAAAGCTGCCAGCCAGTTGTATTCCTGCTTGGGGCTGTCAACAATTTTCCTTTTTAATAAAATAGTTTCTAACATAGTTTTGGCTCTTGTGTATTGACTTCTGCTGGTGCTTTCTTCAATATCCAGCATTTCAGCAATTTCTTTATGGCTATATCCTTCTAAAGCATATAGGTTTAAAACCGTTCTATAACCTACAGGCAATTGCCTGATGCACTCTATTATTTGTTTGCCCTGCAAAATAGAGGGAATAGTTTCTTCCCTCGTATGCAGGTGTGTTGCCTGCGCTAATTCAACACTTTCATTAAATTTTTTATTCTTTTTTAGAAAATTAATGCAAGTGTGTACTATAATTCTTCTAATCCATCCTTCAAAAGCTCCCCGGTTTTGAAAAGTATTCATTTGCGTAAATACTTTAATAAAACCTTCCTGTAACATATCTTCCGCATCCTGCCGGTTATGCGCAAAGCGATAGCAAACAGATAACATTTTGGGGCTATATCTGTTGTACAACTCACGCTGTGCAATAGGATCATTGTGCATACATCCGTTGATTATTGCCTGTTCTGTCATTGCGGGATAAATAGTTACCCTTAAATATAGGACATTTTGAAATTTTAAATGCTGCTTGTACTTTTTTTCTTTTGCTTTCGGGCTGCTCATTTAACCGTTTATCCTTTTTTTCAAAAAAACTACCGTTCAGGCTTGTATTCTTTGTTCAGAAACTTATATTTGCAACATTGTAACAAAAATTAATTGAAAAAGAAGCGCATCATATCATTTTTCTCGGTGGTTTTTCTGCTCATAGTGATGTTATTGGCCAATATGCCCAAGCAATGGTTGCATTATTGGTTAGCAAAACACACCGATATGCCTGCTGGTGTTGCCGCCCCTAAAAATGGCCCAATCATTCATGC
>JAKAKY010000250.1 GCA_021824365.1 Bacteroidota bacterium
ACAGCAGGTGCCTGGAGCAATCCGGTACCGTTACCCGCCCAACAGTTTAAAATGCTCGATTCAGTTACTTATCAGGGTAACTTCTATTTAAATGGTGGCGCAGAGTATCTCTTATTACCTGTAAATGGCGATTGGAGCAACAAATATTCAGTAGCCGATAAAACTGTTCCCGGTTTAAGCACCGGTGGCAGCTTTGGTTTAAATTTAAGTGATAATATCCCTGGCCCCGCCAATACAGGTATGTATACCATTACAGTGGATTTTCAACATGGAACATTTACCGTAGTGCCTGTTCAAAAATTTGGCTTGTTGTGGGTGCCCGGCGATTATCAGGGCTGGAACCCGGCTACAGCGCCAAACCTCGGTTCTCCTAAAAATGATGGTAATTACGATGGATACATTAACATACCATCAGGCGGTACTTATCAGTTTAAACTCACTACCACACCCGACTGGAGTAATGCCCTGGGCGATGGCGGTGGTGGTACCTTAAGTTCAGGCGGTGGTAACCTTACCGTTCCTGCCGGAGGTTATTATCATATAGTGGCCAATACCAATAACCATACCTGGTCGGCTACTGCTACTACCTGGAGTGTAATTGGCAGCTTTAGTGCCAGTGGCTGGAGTAATGATATTAATTTAACTTATAATGCAGGTTCTAATACCTGGTCAGGTACCATTACAGCCGCTGCAGGCGACCAGTTTAAATTCCGTGCTAACCACGATTGGGGTTTAAATTATGGCGACACCGGTGCCGACGGCAGCTTAGACCCCGGTGGCGATAATATTAATCTGACAGCAGGTACACACAAAATTATTTTGTACTTAACCGGTGCAGGTTATTATACCTACACCATTCAGTAAATTATCTTTTTTAATGGATAGCTTTAAAGCCGGGTAAAACATTGCCCGGCTTTTTTATATACCAAAGTATCTGTACACTTTTATGGGTATGATGCAAACAATTCGCATGGCATTGATACATTACAATTAAACATTGCTTACTTTGCAAACAATAAATTGGTATTATGCTATATTCAATGACCGGTTATGGAAGAACAGAACAAAGCATTGGTGATAAAACATTTATTGTAGAACTCCGTTCCCTGAACGGTAAGCAATTTGATTTGCGCTTGCAAATGCCTGCCATGTTAAAACCTTTTGAGTTTGATATTCGCAGCCTGTTAAGCGAATCGTTGGAGAGGGGGAGTATAGAGTGTATCATCAATCTAAAACAAAATGGTGGCGCCAAACCGGTAACCATTAATACCGATTTATTAAAAGCTTATTATACTTCAGTAGTGCAAATTGCACATGAACTCGATGCTGAAGCCGATCACCTATTGGCGGCTGTTTTAAGGCTGCCTGAAGTTGTGGTGAATACCACCGAAGTAATGACTGGGGAAGAATGGTTGAGCTTTAAAAAAGTGTTAGATATGGCCATTCAACAACTAAAACAACACCGTTTACAGGAAGGCCAGTCAATTGAAAAAGATTTATTACTGCGCCTGCAGAATATTGAAACACAACAACAACAAATTGCTACATTAGAACCTTTACGCCGCGAAAAAATTAGAGAAAACATTGTAAAACTTTTGGAGGAATGGGTAGGAAAAGATAATTATGATTCCAACCGTTTGGAGCAGGAGCTGATTTATTATATTGAAAAAATTGATATTAGCGAAGAACAGGTACGCCTCCAAAATCATTGCCATTATTTTCGGTCGATCATTGAAGGCCGCGAAAGCAGTAAAGGCAAAAAACTCTCTTTTATTTTGCAGGAATTTGGCAGAGAAATTAATACCACCGGCTCAAAAGCCAATGATGCCGCTATCCAAAAATGTGTGGTGTTAATGAAAGATGAATTAGAAAAAGCAAAAGAACAAGTATTAAACGTTTTATAAGCAACAAAGTTATTTTTTAATACTATTCAATTTACACAGCAATAGCTGTGGGTTGTTTCGCAACAAAATATACCTTAGCCCATGAAGCGACGCTACTTTTTTATGTTGATGGTAGTACTGGTAATGGCCGCATGTACCACTCTCAATGTGTTCGAAAAAACGATTCCTTTCCCCAATCATACCTGGAGCAGTATTGATACGCCTTCTTTTCAATTTAATATTACCGATACCAATGCCTTCTATAATTTGTATGTAGTATTCAGACATGAAGATGCCTATCGGTATAAAAATATTTGGCTGAACATTACCGTTCATGATCCCGATTCCACTTACAGCTTTAACAGAGAGTTTACCCTTGCCAATAGCATGGGCTGGCTGGGTATAGCAATGGATGATATTATAGACCATAGAATGGCTTTTAATACCTTGCCCGCTAAACTAAAAAAAGGGCAATATACGTTTACCCTGCAACAATTAATGCGGGAAGACCCCCTGCAACATGTGTTGAATGCCGGCCTTAGAATTGAAAAAGTGACGCCATGAAGCTAACCTTTAAGCATCGGTTAATGATAGTAAGCACGGTTTACTGGGTATTACTACTCTATATCTTATCTGCTTTACTATGGTGGTTTATTGCACTCAATCACCAAAACGATGCCATGATTACTTTGAAATTGCAGGAAGTTGAAACAGGAACGCCCAATTACTTAAATAAAGTAGCCGATATATTGCAGGAAAAACAACGCAAAACCGCTCAATACATAGGCGAGGGGCTTACTTTTTTAGCAGTCATCATGATTGGTGCTGCTTATGTATATCGTGCTACACGCCGGCAAATTAAGCTTTCGCAACAACAGCAAAATTTTATGATGGCGGTAACCCACGAATTAAAAACACCCATTGCCGTTGCACAATTGAATTTAGAAACCCTGCAAAAAAGAAAATTAGAACCTGCCGTTCAGGAAAAATTATTAAGTAATACCCTGCAGGAAACCAATCGGTTAAATACCCTTTGCAATAATATTTTATTCACGGCACAGTTAGAAAGTGGCCAATATACCACCAGCCCACAAAAATTAAACCTGTCTGCCTTAGCCGATGCCTGTGTAAAAGAGGCAGTCAACCGTTTCCCCGGGCGTACCATTCTGCAACAAATTTCCGAAAATGCCTACGTAATGGGAGAACCGTTATTGTTACAAATGCTCATCAATAATTTAATTGAAAATGCATTGAAATATTCACCTAAAGCAGCACCGGTTGTGTTACAGTTAACGATGCAGGCACCGCATGTTGTTGTAGAAGTAATAGATGTGGGAACCGGTATTGCTGCCGATGAAAAGAAAAAAATATTCCGCAAATTTTACAGAACAGGCAATGAAAATGTACGCAGCACAAAGGGTACCGGGTTAGGTTTATATCTCTGTAAAAAAATTGCGCAACAACACCGGGCAACCATACAGGCATTGGATAATTTACCCAATGGTAGTATTTTTAAAGTAATTTTCCCTTTGGTAGAAGTAGTATAGCATTTAAAAGTTGATAACCCGTTAAAACACAATCAATGGCCGCAAAAGCAAGTATTTTATTGGCAGATGATGAAGAAAACCTACACGAAGCTTTAAAACTGAATTTAGAGTTAGAAGGCTATGTTGTAACATCTGCCTACAATGGCAGCGATGCATTAAAAGCCAT
>JAKAKY010000251.1 GCA_021824365.1 Bacteroidota bacterium
AATTTTGTTTTAAGACAGCCTCTTTTACTTTGCAAGCAAATAATTGTAACTGTACAATGAAACTTCAACTAATAGACGTTTTAATACTTGTTGCTTACCTTATTACAATGGTAGTAATTGGTTTTTGGATGCGTAAACGGGCAAGATTAAGTAAAGAAAGTTATTTAATGGCTGGCAAATCACTTCCATGGTATATGTTGGGTTTAAGTGATGCTTCTGATATGTTTGATATTAGTGGTACCATGTGGATGGTGACGCTTTGTTTTATTTATGGATTAAAGAGTATTTGGATACCCTGGTTATGGCCGGTATTTAACCAGGTATTTATGATGATGTTTTTAAGTAAGTGGTTGCGTAGAAGCAATGCCAATACAGGAGCAGAATGGTTGCAAACCAGATTTGGTACAAGTGGTGCGGGTGTTTCTGCATCTCAATTAGTGGTAATTGCTTTTGCTTTAATTAGTTGTTTGGGATTTTTAGCCTATGGATTTGTTGGTCTTGGTAAATTTATGGAAATATTTATTCCATGGGAAAATGTAAAAGCTTATATACCCTTTCATGTTGCTGATAAATATATACCTCATATATACGGTATTGTATTTACGTTGTTTGCCATGTTTTACTCCGTTTTGGGTGGAATGCACAGCATTGTACTGGGCGATGTAATTAAATATGCAATTATGACGGTTGGCTGTATTGCTATTGGTTTTATTGCATGGCACCATTTAAATGGTCACGCTTTACCCGTACCCGATGGATGGGCAAATCCATTCTTTGGCTGGCGATTGCATTTAAACTGGTCTGATATTATTGCAGATGCCAATAAGAAAATTGAGGCAGACGGATTTGGATTGTTCGATATTTTTTTTATGATGATGCTATTAAAAGGTGTTTTTGCTTCATTGGCAGGTCCTGCACCTAATTACGACATGCAAAAAGTATTAAGTACCCGAAGTCCGAAAGATGCCAGTAAAATGACGGGCTTTGTAAGTATCATATTATTACCTATCCGCTATACAATGGTAGTTGGGTTAACGGTATTGGCTTTGTTATACTACCAAACCCTGCCTTTAAAAGGCCCGGATGGGGTAGTTGATTTTGAGCGTATTTTACCGGCTACCATCAATAGTTTTTTACCTGTAGGAATAATGGGTATTGTTTTAACAGGGTTACTCGGGGCTTTTATGGGAACTTTTAGTGGAACTGTAAATGCAGCACAAGCATACATAGTTAACGATATTTACTTAAAATATATCCATCCAACGGCTAAAAATAAACGCATTATTTCGATGAACTATCTCGTAGGTGTTATAGTTGTTGCAGTGGGCGTTTTCTTTGGATTTTTAACCAATAATGTAAACGATATTTTACAATGGATTGTAGGTGGATTATATGGTGGATATGTGGCTGCCAACTGCTTAAAATGGTATTGGTGGCGCTTTAATGCTAATGGTTTTTTTTGGGGTATGGCAGTAGGTATTATTGCCGCATTACTTATGCCATATGTTACAACGGGGCTGCCCTTGTATTGGTGGCCGGCATTATTTGTATTATCGTTGGCAGGTTGCTTTATTGGCACATATTTGGCACCGCCTACTGATGTAGTTATATTGAAAAATTTCTATAAATCAGTTAGACCTTGGGGTTTCTGGAAACCTATTCATCAGTTGGTAATAGCTGATGATCCTTCATTCAAAGCAAATAAAAATTTTTGGTTAGATATGTTTAACGTTTCAATCGGTATTATAGGGCAACTATGTTTTACATTATTTCCCATGTACCTGATATTGAAAATGCAAACACCTTTTTGGATCAATCTTTCCATTATTCTGATCATTATACTGATTTTAAAAAAAACCTGGTGGAACAGGTTAGAAGATTAAACTACTGAACTACTAAACATATGACTATGCAAGACTACCTAACGCAATTAAACTGGTTAAAGCAAAACCAGAAATTGATATTGCAACAGAATAATGAACCCATTCACCAACCTTGTGGGCTTTATGTGCGATACAAAAATCCTGTACTTACTGCTGCACATACTCCTTTATTTTGGCGGTACGACTTAAATCCGGATACAAATCCATATTTGTTAGAACGATTTGGTATTAATGCTGTTTTTAATGCAGGCGCCATAAAATTTAATGGTAAATATGTATTAATGGCAAGAGTAGAAGGTACAGATCGAAAATCATTTTTCGCCATTGCTGAAAGCCCAAATGGAGTTGACCATTTCAGATTTTGGGATCATCCCGTTGTCATTCCTGAAACCAATGTACCCGAAACCAATATGTATGATATACGTTTGGTTGCACATGAAGATGGTTGGATTTATGGTATTTTTTGTACAGAACGCCGTGATCCTGCAGCACCTGAAGGCCATCAATCTGCCGCTATAGCACAATGTGGCATTGCCCGCACCAAAGACTTACTTCAATGGGAGCGATTGTCTGATTTAAAAACACCCTCTCCACAGCAACGCAATGTTGTATTGCATCCTGAATTAGTAAATGGGAAATATGCTTTCTATACAAGGCCTCAGGATAGCTTTATTGATGCCGGAAAAGGGGGTGGTATTGGTATTGGTTTGGCCGATGATATTACCAAAGCCGTTATTCATCAGGAAGTGATTATAGATAAGAAAATATATCATACTGTTTATGAAGCTAAAAATGGCGCCGGGCCTGCTCCCATTAAAACAAAATATGGATGGTTGCATTTAGCACATGGGGTGAGAAATACCGCTGCTGGTTTACGGTATACCCTTTATGTATTTATGACCGATTTGAATGATTTAACCAAGGTAATTCATAAACCTGCCGGATATTTCATAGCTCCGGAAGGGGATGAAAGAATTGGAGATGTTTCAAATGTTGTGTTTAGTAATGGATGGATTTTAGATGATGATGGAGAACAATTATTTATTTATTATGCTTCTTCCGATACCCGAATGCATGTTGCAACAACCTCACTTTCCATCCTTTTAGATTATGTGCTGCATCATCCTGAAGATGGTTATCGTGCGGCCAAATCCGTAATGACATTACAACAAATAATAGAAAATAATTTAGTTTATCTTAATGAACAGGCATGCGGAAAACTAAAGGCTATTCTTGCCATATAAATGGAATAGGTTAAAAAATTTCTCTTGAAACAATTAGAGCAATACCAAAATCAAATGAAAACTGAACTGCAAAATATTTTGCAGTTCTGGCTAAAATATGCACCTGACGAGCATCATGGAGGCTTTGTTGGCGCCATGAATCATGAAAATATTCCAGATTATTCAGCACCAAAGGGAGTAGTATTATTAGCCAGAATTTTATGGACATTTTCTGCGGCTCATCAAGCTATTCCCAATGAGCAATATTTAAACATGGCTCAACGTGCATTCGATTACTTAATAAAATTTGCATTCGATGCAGAATTTGGCGGGGTTTATTGGAAATTATTACCTGATGGCCAGGCTTCAGATAGCCGCAAACAAATATATGCCCATGCTTTTGTAGTTTATGGGTTAAGCGAATTTTATGCAGCTACCAATAATGAGTTGGCCTTAGAAAAGGCCATCGAAC
>JAKAKY010000252.1 GCA_021824365.1 Bacteroidota bacterium
CATTACTGTTTGCCATTGCCGTTGCAGTAGGTTTAACACCTGAAATGTTACCCATGATTGTTACCGCCAATTTAGCAAAGGGCGCATTAAACATGAGTAAACGGAAGGTAATTGTTAAACGCCTGAATGCCATTCAAAACATTGGCGCCATGGATATTTTGTGTACCGATAAAACGGGCACTTTAACCATGGATAAAATTGTATTAGAACGCCACTTAAATGTGTATGGTGATGATGATGATGAGGTACTAAAGTGGGCTTACCTGAACAGTTTTCACCAAACGGGATTAAAGAATCTCTTAGATGTTGCTGTGTTAGAACATGCTGAACTGCATGATTATTTAAAGGCTGAAGAACAATATGTTAAAGTAGATGAAATACCTTTTGATTTTCAGCGAAGGAGAATGTCAGTGATTCTAAAACAGAAAAACGGCAAACACCTGCTCATCTGCAAAGGAGCAGTAGAAGAAATTTTAGATTTATGTACACATGCTTTTGATCCGGGTGAAGACAAGGAATTACATATTGAAAACGATAAAGTAATTCCTATTGATGAAGCAATGCGTAAAACCATTTTAAGTACTTCTAAAAAATTAAACAAAGAAGGATTAAGGGTTTTATTGGTAGCTATCAAAGAATTTGATAGCCGGGCACTCACCTATTCCGTTGGCGATGAAAAAGATATGACCATTACCGGTTTTATTGGTTTTCTGGATCCGGCTAAACCTTCTGCGCAACCTTCTATTGAAGCATTACAAAAATTGGGTGTTACCTTAAAAGTATTAACCGGCGATAATGAAACAGTTACTAAAAAAATATGTAAGGATGTAGGTATTACTGTACAACACATTTTGTTAGGTAATGAGTTAGAAAAAATTTCTGACGATGAACTAATGGCAAGGATTGATGACATTAACATCTTTGCCAAATTAAGTCCATTACAAAAAAGCAGGGTTGTAAAAGTTTTACAATCAAAAGGGCATACCGTTGGTTTTATGGGCGATGGCATTAATGATGCCGGTGCATTGCGAGATGCTGATGTAGGTATTTCAGTTGATACGGCTACCGATATTGCCAAAGAGAGTGCAGATATTATTTTGCTGGAAAAAGATTTAATGGTGCTCAGAAAAGGGGTAATTTATGGCAGAAGAACTTTTGGCAACATCATTAAGTACATTAAAATGACCGCCAGCAGCAATTTTGGTAATATGTTCAGTATGCTCGGTGCCAGTGCATTTTTGCCTTTTTTACCTATGTTACCCATTCAATTATTGGTACAAAATTTATTGTATGATATTTCACAAATATCCATCCCATGGGATAAAATGGATGCAGAATATTTAGAAAAGCCCAAAAAATGGGATGCAGGGGGTATTGCCAGGTTTATGTTTTTTATTGGGCCCATCAGTTCCATATTTGATTATGTAACTTTTGCACTGTTGTTCTTTTTCTTTAAGGCAAATAGCCCTGAACATCAATCATTCTTCCAAAGTGGTTGGTTTATAGAAGGTTTGCTATCCCAAACATTAATTGTGCACATGATTCGGACTACCAAAATACCTTTTATACGAAGTTGGGCAACGGTACCGGTTATTACATTAACCCTGGTAATTATGGCAATCGGAATTTATATCCCCTTCTCGCCGCTGGCAGATGCGCTCAAAATGCAACCCCTGCCATGGATATACTTTCCATTTTTAATTGCCATTTTAATCACCTACTGCATTTTAACCCAATTTATTAAAGTGTGGTTCATCCGGAGATTTAGCCAATGGTTATAAATCAGAAAAAATAATTGAAAAAACATGTTTCCCGACGTATCAAAACCGACAAATTCGGTTTGGGCATTTTTTTCTATTCATCAAACAAATGATACCCACGTTTTAAAATGATTTTATTATGAAATGGATGTTTACCTGCTCACTAATTTTTGTTGGCTTTAAAACACAGGCACAACCTTTATTTCAAATGGACAGCTCTTCTAACTGGAGTCATCATTTTCAATTAACTGTAGTATCCCAAAGTCATTCAGGCTTTTCGGCTGCTTATAGTGGTAAAAATAGTTTAGAAAATGCAGTAGAGACCGGTGCCACCAGTTTAACTACTACCTTGTTTTTGGGTAGAAAATTATGGAAAGGTGCAGCCGCCTGTTTTAATCCTGAAATGTCTGGTGGAAATGGGTTAAGCTATTCGCAAGGGGTAGCCGGTGCATTGAACGGAGAAACCTATCGGGTAGGCCATGTGGCTCCTCAACTTTTTATTGCCAGAGCTTATTTGCAGCAGAATTTTGCATTAGGCAACAGTAAATATACCAGAATAAATGATGATGTAAATCAGGTATCAGATATAATTCCCAATAACCGCATTACTATTACAGCCGGCAAATTTGCTATCAGTGATTTTTATGATGATAACACCTATAGCCACGACCCAAGAACACAATTTTTAAACTGGGCATTAATGGGCAATGGGGCATGGGATTATCCTGCTAATACCCGCGGTTATACTTATGGCATTGTGGCAGAATGGTATCAAAACAATTGGGCATTCCGTATATCCAGCGTTGCTGTACCCGTAATTGCCAATGCATCCAAAATGGAATATCGCTTGTCAAAAGCACATTCTGAAACCCTTGAAATTGAAAAGCGATATAACATTCATCGTCAATCCGGAACCGTTCGTTTTATTATCACCAATGCATTCACCCGGGCCCCGTCTTACCAACTGGGTTTAAATGCCCTGGCTTCCAACAACACATATTTGCTGAATGTAATTAGTGGCGAATCAGAAAATAATTCATTCGGGGGTAAAAAATTTGGATTGGGCTTAAGTGTAGAACAATTGCTTACAGATGACATTGGTATTTTTTCAAGATTAGGTTGGAATGACGGTAAATATGCTACCTGGGCTTATACAGAAATTGACCAAACTGCCTGTTTAGGCTTATCTGTGAAAGGAACCAAATGGCACCGCCCCGGTGATGTAGCAGGCATTGCCGGTGTACTCAACGGTATCTCAAAAAGTCATCGCGATTTTTTGGCAGCAGGTGGTTATGGTTTTATTATTGGTGATGGCGCATTAAATTACGGCCATGAAGGTATTATTGAAGCTTATTATAATACTTATCTCTTCAACAACTTTTGGCTCACCTTCGATTATCAGTTTGTCAATGATCCGGGTTATAATAAGGATAGAGGCCCGGTACACGTTTTTGGCATACGCGGACATGTTGCTTTATAACTAATTGCATTCAGATTGAACGGTAAGATTTTTCATAATAATGGAGAACCTTACCGCTTTTATTTTGTTATTAGAACAAAGCATACTCATACTTATGTCGAAAGTGTATTCTATTAAAACCACTCAATACATTCCTACGGATATTGCAACAGCCTGGAATTTTTTTAGCAAACCCAACAATTTAAAAACCATTACTCCCGCTCATTTAGGTTTTGAAATTATTAGTAAAAACCATGGACCCGAAATGTATGCCGGCCAAATTATCGAATATACCGTAAAACCAATTTTGGGCATTCCATGGTATTGGATGACAGAAATTACACATG
>JAKAKY010000046.1 GCA_021824365.1 Bacteroidota bacterium
ATCGTAACCACCTATGAAAAGTGAAATTTTGGCACTTCGTACTTATTATAATGGCATTAGACCATCATTAAGGCTGCCATGCAGGGAATTTTGAAAGCAGGTAAATGAGTAAAACCTGCAAATTTGGCTTGTTATGTAGGGGTGGCATAAAAATAGCAAAAGAATAAAAATCTAAATCAGTTTTCTTTTAACAACTAAAAATCTATAACGTATGGCTAAAAAAGTAAACGTTACTCCATTACACGACAGGGTAATTGTTAAGCCTGCTGCGGCAGAAGAAAAAACAGCAGGTGGAATTATTATTCCCGATACTGCAAAAGAAAAACCCCAAAAAGGGACTATTGTTGCCGCCGGTGCAGGTAAAAAAGATGAACCATTAACGGTAAAAGTTGGCGATACCGTTTTATATGGTAAATATGCCGGAACTGAAATTCAAATTGAAGGAGAAGATTTATTAATTATGCGTGAAAGCGATATTTTAGCCATTGTTTAACTTACAGGGCTAAATATTTGCTTAGCAATGATGTAATACATAATAGTATTCTCTTCCAAACAACATATTTAAACAAAATATTTCCAAACTTTTAAAAAATAAAAGATGGCAAAACAAATTTTCTTCGACATTGAAGCAAGAAATAAAATGAAAAAGGGTGTTGATGTATTAGCCAACGCCGTAAAAGTAACATTAGGCCCCAAAGGCAGAAATGTAGTAATTGAGAAAAAATTTGGTGCACCACAGGTTACTAAAGATGGTGTAACTGTTGCAAAAGAAATTGAATTAGAAGACCCTATTGAAAATATGGGTGCACAAATGGTAAAAGAAGTTGCATCTAAAACCGCTGATTTAGCCGGGGATGGTACCACTACTGCTACCGTTTTGGCACAAGCTATTATTAGCGAGGGTTTAAAAATGGTGGCTTCAGGAGCGAACCCAATGGATTTAAAACGTGGCATTGATAAGGCAGTAAGTTTAGTAGTTGAAAACTTAAAAGCACAAAGCCAAACTGTTGGAAACGATTCTAAAAAAATTCAACAGGTGGCTACTATTTCTGCTAATAACGATGAAACCATTGGTAAATTAATTGCTGAAGCTTTCTTAAAAGTAGGTAAAGAAGGAGTTATTACTGTTGAAGAGGCAAAAGGAACCGATACTACTGTTGACGTAGTAGAGGGTATGCAATTCGATCGTGGATATGTCTCTCCTTACTTTGTTACCAACAGCGAAAAAATGGAGGCTGAATTGCAGAATCCTTACATATTAATATATGATAAGAAAATTTCTGCCATGAAAGATATTTTACATATTCTTGAAAAAGTTGCACAAAGTGGACGCCCATTATTAATTATTGCAGAAGATTTGGAAGGAGAAGCATTAGCTACCCTGGTTGTAAACAAATTACGTGGTACTATTAAAGTAGCTGCAGTGAAAGCTCCCGGTTTTGGTGATAGAAGAAAAGAAATGTTGAACGATATTGCCATTTTAACTGCCGGTACAGTTGTTAGTGAAGAACAAGGATTTAAATTAGAAAATGCTGATTTAAGTTATTTAGGTCAGGCTGCTTCTGTAACCATAGATAAAGACAATACAACTATTGTTGGCGGAAAAGGTAAAAAACAAGATATCACTGCAAGGGTTAATCAAATTAAAGCACAAATTGAAAATACCACTTCTGATTACGACAGAGAAAAATTGCAGGAACGTTTGGCTAAATTGGCCGGTGGTGTTGCTGTATTGTATGTAGGTGCCGCTACAGAGATTGAAATGAAAGAGAAGAAAGACCGCGTAGATGATGCTTTACATGCTACAAGAGCCGCTGTTGAAGAAGGTATTGTACCGGGTGGTGGTGTTGCTTATATCCGTGCCATTGAGGTATTGGAAGGTAAGATTAAAGGTCAAATTGCTGATGAACAAACCGGTATGGCGATAATTCGTCGTGCACTGGAAGAACCCATCCGCATTTTAACTACTAATACAGGTGTTGATGGTTCAATTGTAGTACAAAAAATTAAAGAAGGTAAAGGTGATTTTGGTTTCAATGCCAGAACAGAACAATATGAAAACCTGTTTAAAGCAGGCGTTATAGATCCTACCAAAGTTAGCCGTATAGCCTTAGAAAATGCAGCTTCTATTGCAGGTATGTTTTTAACTACTGAATGTGTCATTGCAGACAAACCCAAACCGGAAGCGCCTGCAGCACATCCTGCTCCTGATATGGGCGGCATGGGTTACTAAAATTTCTGCTCCCATCAAATCATTAAAAATCCCGAAACGAATATTCATTATTTTTCGGGATTTTTTTCAATTAAAACCAAATTTTTTCATACTAAAATCTACAGCGATGAAATGGATACAATGGTGGAAAAAATTCATCAATGATTTTTTTTGGAAAAAAGATGACGACTTTAACAATCCTTACCTCATTTTATGAGGTATTTTTTTATCCCCGGAAGTAGCGTGCAAAGCCATCAGCCAATAAACTCAATGCATACCCATAACTCACCATTACTACTACACCTAAAAAAGAAACATCTGTATATAAAAACATTTTTAAAGCCAGCACAGAATCAGATACAAGAAATAAAGCTGCTCCGGGTATGAAAAAACTGATGGCTAAGTTTTTCTTACTTCTGCTACCCAATAAATTAACGGTACTAACTGCCATGGTACTAATTACCAGCATATAGATTAAGATAGGCCACTTCATTACACCTAAATTAGGCCCAATAAAGTGTAATACAAAATAATTCCAACAAAATAAAATAGCTACACCTATAAATGCTTCCTGACTATGTTTTAATTCAGGTGGGTGCATTCTTAAAAAAGTAACAATAAAGAAAATATGTGCAATAATAAATGCAATCAAACCCAAAATAAATAAAACAGCGCCTGAAACCATTAACGAAATATCTCCTATCCAGGCAAATATCAAAGCTAAAAAAACCAGTGTTTTGGTATGTTTAAACAAATTATGCCTGGCGTTTAAAAAAATAAAAAAAAGCAAAATGGGTATTAACAAGGGTTTGGTAAAAATGCGTAAGCTTTCTTTTTCAATAAGAATTAAATAGCAATCGGCCAATAAAAAAAACCAAAATACCAAAATACCATGCTTTTTCAATAAGCGCATGCAGTTAATTTTAAGTGTGTACTACGAAAATAAGCCGATTCAGTAATATAATTTCTGTTTTAAAAAAATTACGATACAAGTGTTAGGATAATCATTTCATCACTCAAAAAGAATATTTTCCTTTCAACCCTAAAATATCCTTTTTATAACATTGGCTTAATTTTGAAGGCCGAAACATTACATTTGCCCCATGTTAACCGAGGAAGAGGAAAAATTTATTGCCTATTGGGCTGCAAATGGTGCACAACAAAAAAAAGGTGTTCATGCTTTATTAAAGGGTTTTTCATCGGGTATCAGCATTGGTGCCGGCATTATTTTATTAATTGCTGCCGGATGGTATGAGCGTGCCGACATGGAAGTACACAGCAAACTCAATCCATTTTTTTTGTTACTCATTATTCTTATAATTGCTGTCTTTATGGCTTTTTTGTATCGAAATTATCGCTGGGAGATGAATCAGCAGCACTACTTAGAATTATTAGCAAAAAAGCATAGACAGGAAAAAGATCAATCAAACAATACAAATACTAATAACCAATAAACATGCTATGATGGTAAAACAAGTAATTATTGCGCTCTTTATTTCAGTTACATTATTTACAGCCTGTTCAAAATCAAATTCCGGTGGAGGAGCACCCTGCCAGCCTGCAACCGTTGCTTCCGAAAAAAATGCTATGGTAACTTATTGTGTGGCCAATGGCATTAATTACCAAACTGATTCCAGTGGCATTTTGTATCAAATCATCACACCGGGAACTGGTGCAACCCCCAATCTCAATTCAAAAATTTACATTACTTATACCGGCAAATTACTAAATGGTACCACCTTTGATATGCAAACCAATGCTTCACAAACGGGATGGACCCTAAATTCGCTAATTCAGGGCTGGCAAATAGCGCTTTTACTTATCAAAAAAGGGGGCGAAATTAAAATTGTTATTCCATCCGCCTTAGCGTATGGATGTATTGGCAGTGGCCCAATACCATCCAATGCACCACTATTTTTTGATATAACACTGGTAGATGTACAATAATTTTTTTGATACAATATTACTGTTGTTAATTTCTAATTAAATATCATCTTCATTCCCCTATCTTTGCCCACTCTAAAATTTTATAAACCCTTACTAGTATGCAACTGAAAGGTTTAGTGCGATTTTTTACGATTGCTCTTATTCTAATTTGTATTTACCAGCTCTCTTTTACATGGATTGTAAAGAGTCATGAAAGTGCTATGGAAACCAAGGCTAAAAAATATCTTCAGGCCTTTCCTGCCCCATCTGTAAAATATGCCGATAATACAGAATTACGGGATCTGTATGCAGATACTTTAAAACAAATAAAAGAAGCGGAATACAAAAGATTATTAGATAGTACACAGGATTTTAAAATCGGCCCCTTTGGTTTAACTACCTACCGTAGTGCTAAAGACAAAGAGCTTTTATTAGGCCTTGATTTGCAAGGAGGTATGAGTGTAACATTGGAGGTGCAATTAGATGCATTGATTAAATCGCTATCCGATTATTCAAAAGATCCTCTATTTAATCAGGCTTTAGAGACTGCAGTAAATAAAAAAGCAAATAGCGGTGCAGACCTAATTACCCTTTTTACCGATGAGTATAAAAAAATCAACCCAAGTGGTCAATTAGCCCCCTTCTTTGTAGCCAGAAGTAATGGTAAATTAAAATATAACACATCAAATGAAGATGTTACCAATTATTTAAGAGAACAAGCTACAGCCGCTTTTAATAATACCTTGCGTGTTTTAAGAACCCGTATCGACAAGTTTGGCGTATCCTCTCCTAATATTAACCCCGACCCGGCCAAAGGCATTATAAATGTTGAATTAGCCGGTATAACTGATCCGGAAAGGGTTAGAAATTACCTGCAATCTACGGCCAACTTACAGTTCTTTGAAGTGTATACTGCTGAAAATTCGGAGTTAGTCAATGGATTATTAAGTGCAGATAAAGCTTTACAAGATTATTTAAATGGTACCAAAGCTGCAGATACAACCAAAGCACAATTAACTGCTTCAACACAATCTGCACAAAATACCGATACAACAAAAACGGCTACTTTATCACAATTATCATCTTCTACAAACAATACCACAACTATAACCGACTCAACTACTTTTAAAAACAATGAAAATCCATTAAGAAGATTATTGTTGCCCGGCCCCCAGCCCTATCGTAATGCTGCCGGAAAAGTAGTATATCCGGGTGTAATTGCTATGATTCAGGTAAAAGATACCAGCACATTTAACCGGTATATTAATATGGATATTGTGAAAAACAAGTTTCCATCTAATCTGGTATTCATGTATGGGAAGCCTGATAATTTAAGTGTTGACCCTAAAGCAAAAAATTTCCTGAACTTATATGCTATTAAAACTTTAGATAACGGACAAGCTGAATTAGAAGGAGAACACGTTACCAATGCCCGACAGGATAATGATGAAAGAGGCCGGGTGGTTATCAGCATGTCTATGGATAATGTAGGTACTAATATATGGGCAAAAATGACTGCCCGGAATATTGATAAGCCTATTGCTATTGTATTGGATAATTTTGTTTACTCTGCTCCAAATGTAAATGATGCCATTACAACCGGCAATTCGCAAATTTCCGGCAACTATACCGTGAAAGAAGCACAAGACTTAGCTGAGATATTAACCAGTGGTAAATTAACAGCCCCTGCCAAAATTGTACAAGAACAAATTGTAGGACCTACTTTAGGAACGGCAGCTATTAAAGGTGGCGCATTGGCATTCTTTATTTCGTTCCTGGTTATCTTCTCTTTAATGCTGATATATTATAACACGGGTGGTTGGGTAGCCAATATTGCTTTAATCTTAAACCTGTTGTTTACCATTGGTATTTTAAGTGCATTAGGTTTTACCCTCACTGCAGCTGGTATCGCAGGTTTGGTATTAACAGTAGGTATGGCGGTAGATACCAACGTAATTATATTTGAAAGAATTAAAGAAGAACTTACAAAAGGGAAAAGCTATCAAAATGCCATTACAGATGGTTACAAACGTTCATTGGCTCCTGTATTAGATGCCCACGTAACTACTTTATTAACTGCCATTATTCTGGCTTATTTTGGGTTGGGTCCGGTATTAGGATTTGCTACTACCCAAATTATCGGTATTTTATTGTCACTGTTCTGTGGTATTCTTGTTTCCAGAATGATTACCGATATATACATGACAAGGAAACGCCACTTTAATTATTTTACCGGCATTTCCAGAAAAATATTCAAACACTCTGCTTTCAAATTTATTGAATACAGAAAAATTACTTATATCATTTCTGCTATTGTATTTACGTTAGGAATTGCCTCTTATTTTAATGGCTTTGATGAAGGTGTTGAATTTGAAGGTGGACGTAGCTATACCGTTAAATTTGATAAGCCGGTAAATCAGCAGCAATTAGCCGATGCATTGCGCCCGGTTTTAGGTGGCGAATTACCCATTATTAAAACAGTGGGTACCAATAATCAGTTGAATATTACTACAGCTTATTTAATAAAAGAATCAAAACCAAATACCGATTCTATTGTAGAACATACCATATTTGAAGGATTAAAGAATTATTTACCTTCAGGTACTACTTTCTACGATTTCGATAAAAAATATAAGCAAAGTTCACAAACTGTTCAGCCTTCTATTTCAGATGATTTGAAAGCAGGCGCCAAAAAAGCAACCATTATTGCAGTGATTATTATATGTTTGTATATCTTCATGCGTTTTAGAGACTGGAGATATTCATTGGGTACTATCTTCTCGTTAATGCACGATGTGTGCATTACATTAACTGTGTTTTCTTTCTTTAGAAAAATTGTGCCTTTCCCATTAGAAATAGACCAGCACTTCATTGCAGCCATATTAACGGTGATTGGCTTCTCTATGAACGATACTGTAATTGTATTTGATAGAATTAGGGAAAACAGCCACTTAATGAAGGGTGCAAGCAAAGGTGCCATTATTAATAAATCAATTAATGATACCCTTAGCCGTACCATTATGACATCCTTAACCGTATTCCTAACATTGTTAATATTGTTCATATTTGGTGGCGAGGTTACCCGTGGATTTTCATTTGCCATGTTAATTGGTGTAATTACAGGTACTTATTCATCCATATTTGTGGCTGCACCCATATTGGTAGATATGGCCAAAGACAAAGCTTTAGGAGATTCTTCTGAAAAGAAATAAGAATTATATTCATCAATTGAAAAACCTGTTGTTTCTAAGCAACAGGTTTTTCAATTTTAATAGATATTAAACCTACTCATATTTTGATGCGTTAAAAGATTATTAAAGTATGCATATTTCATTAATTAGCCTGTATTATTTTTAAATTTGCGAACGTGGTTGTATTATCTAAAAATAGCATAAAAACATTCGCAACAAAATTACTCCTGTTGGTAGTAGCGCTGCAGACACTAAATTTCAGTATGGACTCGATAGATTTTCATCCACATAAACATAGAAATACCATTAGTGATTTTAATTATTTAAATTCCATGGTAGAATATTTCGATGAAATTATATTGGGTAATAAAGATGCCTTCCCTGAATACTGCAAACACAATGCAAGAGATTCTCAAAATATCAAACATTTTGATGTAAAAATTTGTCAGGAGCTACCTGTAAAATTAGTGCCAACAGAGTACATTGAAAGTTATACCCGCCATAGAAGTAGAAATGAGTTTTTTAAACTATTGGTTATTCGTGAAATTACCCCACCCCCTCCCAAGCAGGTTGTAGCTTAATTTTTTTACAATTATTAATGTATTTGGTTGAAATATTGGCAAATGCATAGTATTTTAACGGATATAATTCATCCATAGACTATTACAGGTATTATATGCAAAAACTAAAAATGATTTTTTTGTTTGCTATGCTATTGCTTTGTTCCCGGCTTGCAATAGCGCAATGGCAACCGCCTGTTAGTGATACAGTACACCTGAGTATAGACAGTGCGGAAAGTATTTTTCTACAAAATAATTTACTGCTGTTAGCGCAACGGTATAATGTAGATGCACAAAAGGCATTAATTATACAGGCTAAATTGTACCCCAACCCGAATATTAATATTTCGCAAATGATGATACAGCCGGTATCCAAAAAAATATTGCCATTCGGTACAGAAGGCGAAATACAGGCAACGCTTTCACAAATGATTATTTTGGCCGGGAAAAGAAATAAACAAATTAAACTGGCCGAAACCAATGCTAAATTAGCCGAATATCAGTTTTATGATTTAATGCGCACCTTAAGGTATACGCTAAGAACCGATTTTTATAATATCTATTATCTAACACAATCTTCTAAAGTTTACCAACAGGAAATTGAATCACTGCACCAAGTAGTAAAGGCTTTTGAAGAACAACAATCAAAAGGATACATTGCTGAAAAAGAAGTAGTACGTATTAAAGCACAATTGTATAGCTTGGAAAGCGAATACAATGATTTAATTAATCAGATTAATGATACGGAAAGCGAATTAAGGCTCGTATTGCAGATGAAAGATAGTTTTATACAACCGGAAATCAATGAAAGTAAACTGGCAAAAATTAGTCCCGCAAAATATCCCATTGCCACATTAATTGATTCGGCTTATCAGGTACGCACCGATCTTAAAATTGCAAAAGCGTATACAGACATGAGTAAACAAAATTATGATCTGCAAAAAGCTTTAGCAGTTCCCGATCTTACCCTGCAGTTAGGTTACGACCAACAGGGAAATTATATACAAAACTTTAACAATGTTGGTTTTGGTATAGATATCCCAATTTTTAACCGAAATCAGGGCAATATAAAATCGGCAAAATCAATGATAGATTATAGTGCCACCACACAAAAAAGCACCGAAGCAGGTATTGAGGCACAAATTTACCGGGCCTTACAAAAGGCTTATGATAATACCAGCCTGTACCAAAAAATTGATCCCGCTTTTGGAAAAGATTTTGATCGGTTAAAAAATGAAGTATTAACTAATTATAAAAAACGAAACATCAGCCTGCTGGATTTTTTAGACTTCTATGATGCCTACAAACAAAATACTTTGCAAATTAATTCCATCAAATTCAATCGTATCAGTGCATTTGAAGATCTAAATTATTACACCGGAACCTCCCTTTATTAAACCCTGAATCATTCAATTATGAAACATAATATTAATAAAAAATGGATATTGTCCGTTTTAATCATGGCCATTGGCACTTGCAGTATCAGTTCCTGCAAAGAAGAATCTGTAAAAAAAGAAGAACGGCAGCAATATGTAATCCCAGATTCAATTTTAAAAACTTTAAAAATAGACATAGTAAGAACATGTCCGCTGGTAGATGCTTTAACCTTAACCGGAACTGTTGATTTTAATCAGGATAAACAAGTCAATATATATCCGTTGGTAAGTGGCAATGTAGAAGATGTAAAAGTACAATTAGGCGATTATGTACAAAAAGGCCAGGTATTAGCAATTGTAAAAAGTACCGAAATGGCAGGATACAGTAATAGCTTAGTAAATGCAGAAACCAATTTGGCTGTTGCTAAAAAGAATTTAGATGCCCAACATGATTTGTTTAGAAGTGGCCTGGCATCCCAATTAGATGTTAATGCGGCTGAAGCGGCCTATCAACAAGCTGTTGCCCAGTTGGAAATGGTGAATAGAATTTTAAAAATTAATGGCAATAATACCCAGGGTAATTATGTTATTAAAGCGCCCATCAGTGGTTTTATTGTTCAAAAAAATGTAACCAATAATACCGCTATCCGTACCGATAATGGAAATAATTTATTTACCATTTCTGATTTGAAAGATGTATGGATTTATGCCAATGTGTATGAATCTAATATCAGCAAAATCCATTTAGGTGATCCGGTTGATGTAACCACAATTTCTTATCCTAACCGCATATTTAAGGGCAGGGTTGATAAAATGATGAATGTATTAGACCCCACCAATAAAGTAATGAAGGTAAAAGTAGTTTTACCGAATAATGATTATGCGCTAAAACCACAAATGTTTGCCAGTATTTTAGTAACTAACAAAGAAAACAAACAATCTATTTGCATTTCATCAAAAGCATTGGTATTTGATAACAGCAGGTATTATGTTTTAAAATATCAGGGTAATGGCATTGCCGTAATAACACCTGTTGAGGTTATCAATACAATTGGTGATAAAACGTATATCGCTTCCGGCATTGAGGTGGGCGATCAAATAATTGCATCGCAGGCCATTTTAATTTATGATACCCTAAATAACTAGTTTTCATTTATTTTAAACTGAAGCAATGATAAAAATATTAAAAAGCGTAATTGGGTTTTCGCTTAAAAATAAATTTTTTATACTATTGGCATCGCTGGCAATGATTATTGTGGGCATTATTACTTTTAAAAATATGCCCATTGAAGCGTTCCCTGATGTTACCAATACCGAAATCAGCATCATTACACAATGGCCGGGAAGAAGTGCAGAAGAGGTGGAAAAATTTGTCACCATTCCTATTGAACTGGCTATGAATCCGGTACAGGATAAAGTGAGTCTGCGTTCTTCTACCATTTTTGGATTATCATATGTAAAATTGATATTTGATGATAATGTAAAAGATCCACAAGCCCGGCAACAAGTAATGAATTTGTTGGGCAATGCGAATCTTCCTTCCGGCGTAAATCCCTCTGTACAACCCCCTACCGGACCTACCGGTGAAATCTATCGATATACCCTCAAGAGCAAAATTCGGGATGTGCGTGAATTGAAAACCATGCAAGACTGGGTAATCGATCGTCAGTTGCGCTCCGTTCCCGGCGTAGGCGATATTGTAAGTTTTGGTGGAAAAACAAAAACATACGAAATACAGGTAAATCCCGAAAAACTCACCAATTTGGGTATTACACCATTAGATGTATTTACGGCTGTACAAAAAACAAATATCAATATTGGTGGAGATGTCATTATTCAAAACAATCAGGCTTTTGTAGTGCGTGGTATTGGTTTGTTGAACGACATCAATGAAATTAAAAACATCATTATAGAAAATATTAATGGTGTACCGGTTTTAGTGAAAGATGTTGCCAATGTTGAAATATCTAATTTACCACGCCTGGGCTGGGTGGCCCGATCTTATGGCTTGGTAAATAAAGATGGAACAAGGGTAGTAACCGATGAGACAGACGTAGTAGAGGCCATCATCTTAATGCGGAAAGGAGAAAATCCTACCAAGGTGTTGAATGCCATTAAAGATAAAATAGATAAACTGAATCAGTATATTTTACCAGCTGATACACAAATCGTTCCATATTACGATAGAACTGATTTAATTAATTACGCAACTCATACCGTACTGCACAATTTAGTAGAAGGTATATTATTAGTTACATTACTGGTATCGCTATTCATGTTTAACTGGCGTACTACTTTAATTGTTTCCATTATCATTCCAATGGCCTTGTTGTTTGCTTTTATATGCTTACGATTAATGGGAATGAGTGCCAATTTATTATCATTAGGTGCAGTTGACTTTGGTATTATTATAGACGGGGCGGTGGTTATGGTGGAAGGTATGTTTGTAATTCTAGACCATCGGGCCAAAGAATTAGGCATGGAACGCTTCAATAAAATTGCCAAGTTAGGATTAATCAAAAAAAATGGCGCCCAGTTAGGTAAGGCTATTTTCTTTGCCAAAGTAATTATTATTACGGGATTACTACCCATTTTTGCCTTTCAAAAAGTAGAAGGGAAAATGTTCTCTCCCCTGGCTTACACATTAGGTTTTGCATTATTGGGTGCATTGATTACAACACTCACTTTGGTGCCCGTTTTAATCAGCATTTTACTTAGAAAAAATGTACGCGAAAAGTACAATCCATTTGTTGAAACTTTAACTGGATTTATGTTAAAAGGGTTTGCAGGTGCTTACAAAAGAAAAAAATGGGTGGTGCCGATTGCATTAGTTATTATGGTTGGCGGTATATACTCTTTTAAACACCTGGGATCTGAATTTTTACCTGAATTAGATGAAGGTTCCATCTGGTTAAGGGTGCAAACACCTTACAGTATTTCGTTAGATAAGTCGGTTGAAATTTCAACTCAGATAAGGAAAATTTTAATGGGCTTTCCACAAGTAAAGTATGCCGTATCGCAAACAGGAAGGCCGGATGACGGAACTGATGTTGCCGGATTTTACAACAATGAATTTTCAGTGATGTTATATCCGGAAGATTCCTGGAAACCACGCATAAGTAAGGATGAGTTGATAGCAGAAATGAGTAGGTCGTTAGCCAATATTCCCGGTATTGATTTAAACTTTTCACAGCCCATTATGGATAATGTAGAAGAAGCAGTATCCGGCGTAAAAGGTTCCATTAGTGTAAAAGTGTATGGCGATTCACTGAATTATATGGAAGGGAAAATAGAAGAGGTATATAATATTTTAAAAGGTGTTCGAGGCATAACAGATTTGGGTGTGATTCATAACATTGGTCAACCGGAATTAGATGTGAACCTCAACCAGAATAAAATGGCCATGTATGGCGTTGCTACCGCCGATGCAAATGCTGTGGTAGCCATGGCCATAGGTGGTTTGGCCGCCTCAACTTTATATGAAGGCATTAAAACATTCGACATTCGAATTCGTATGCCGGAAAATTTTAGAAAAACGCCGGAAGATATTGGGAACTTATTGGTACCTACACAAAGCGGCTCAAAAGTACCCATTAAAGAAATTGCCACCATAACCGAAAAAACAGGACCTTGCCTAATTTTCAGAGATGGTAACCAGCGATACTCTGCACTGAAGTTTTCTATACGCAACAGAGACATGGGTAGTACCATTGCTGAAGCACAGAAAAAGGTAGATGCAGCTGTTCAGCTAAAACGCGGATATACAATGGCCTGGCAGGGCGATTTTGAAAATCAGAAAAGAGCAGAACACAGGTTAGCACAGGTAGTTCCCATCAGTCTGTTATTAATCTTTTTATTACTCTTCACCATGTTTGGTAATTTAAAAGATGCGGGGCTGGTATTTTTAAATGTGCCCTTTGCCATTGTAGGTGGCATTGCAGCCCTGTTTACAACGGGCACCAATTTCAGTATATCTGCAGGTATTGGTTTTATAGCACTTTTTGGAATTTGTATTCAGGATGGCGTTTTATTGATTACCGTCTTTAAACATAATCTTGAAAATATAAAAGGTGCATCCAATACGCTGTTTAGCTCCATTAAATTAGGTGTTCAGTCAAGAATCAGGCCGGTTATGATGACGGCTTTAATGGCGGCAATTGGTTTATTGCCGGCTGCCATTTCACATGGCATTGGCTCAGAAAGTTCAAGGCCATTAGCCCGGGTTGTAATTGGGGGTATTTTATGTGCCATGATTTTCTCATTGTGGGTATTCCCATTAATATTTGGTTGGGCTTACCGAAATGTAGATAACAAACATAAGGCATCCACTATTGATGAGTCTAACTCAGAAACAAATAGTTAATTCAATTCATTCATTTTCAAAATATTAAAAGCCGCTTCTTACCTTCGTGAAGCGGTTTTTTTATAAATTCTTTTTTATACATCAAAAAAACAAAATGCAATTAAACTGGCGTTATTATTTACTGCTCCTGCTATTGCCCATATGCACAACAGCACAAACACAACAATCATTGCTCTGGCGTGTATCAGGTAATCAACTAAAATCAAGCTCTTATATTTTTGGCACCTTCCATTTATTATGTCCTAACCAATTTAAACTTCCCGATACACTTACTGCCATCATTCAAAGTGTTGATACCGTTTATTTTGAAATTAAATTAGATGATCCGGCCTTGTTTAATAATATGCTGCAGGAAATGACCATGCAAAACCATCAATCATTGCAAAATTTAATGGCGCTTTCTACTTATGATTCTATCAATCGTATTTTTCAGGAGAAAACAAAAATGAACCTTAATTTCTTTCAATTTTATAAACCCATACTCATCACTTCATTTCTGTATCCGGCATTAATGGGTTGCACGCCTATTTCATTAGAAACAGAAATTCAAAAAATTGCCAATAAAAAAAATATACCCATTGCCGGTTTAGAAACAGCTGATTTTCAATTTAAAATATTAGATGAAATACCTTATCAGCAACAAGCCAATATGTTAAAAGAAACCCTGTTATACTTTAATCGTTCACAAACAGAACTGAAAAATATGGTAGCCATGTACCAACGAATGAATATAGATAGCATTCAGCAAAGTGTAGGCGCTGAAGATGATTTAGTACAATACCAAAATGAATTGATTATACAACGCAACAAAAATTGGGTAACAATTTTAAACAAATGGCTGCCACATGCATCTTGTTTTATTGCAGTAGGTGCCGGACATTTAGGTGGCGAACAAGGCCTCATTGCATTATTACGCAAAGCAGGTTATACGGTTACTCCCATCCTATTTTAATACTTAAAGTCCATATACCCTGCAACTATTTTTTTTAACTCAATCTGAAACAGTTTGCTAAGCTTGTAGTACCTTACAGCCTATATTTTAATTTTTATGCGAAAATTGATAATTGTACTTGGATGCTGCTTATTCCATTTGAGCGCATCTACTCTCATTGCACAACCTAATTTTATTAAAGACAGTTTAAACAGTTATATTGAACAGGGCATGCACAGCTGGAATATTCCAGGATTGGCAATCGCTATTATAAAAGACGGAAAAATAGTGGTGATGAAAGGGTTTGGTGTAAGGAATATTAGCACCCATGAACCGGTTGATGAAAATACCCTATTTATGATAGCCAGTAATTCAAAGTTATTTACAGCTACCTCTCTCTCTCAATTGGCTTATGACCATAAACTATCTTTAAACGATAAAATCATCAAATATTTTCCTGATTTTCAACTCTATGATAGCGCTGTAACCAAAATGGTTACTATTCGTGATATGTTGTCTCATCATTTGGGTACCAAAACTTTTCAAGGCGATTTTTCTTTTTGGGACAGCAAAAATTCGCGACATGAAATTATGTACAAAATGCGCTATCTAAAACCTTCCGGAACTTTTAGGCAGGATTTTGGTTATTGCAACAGTTGCTTTTTAACTGCCGGCGAAATTATTCCAAAAGTTACCGGAAAACCCTGGGAAGTGTATGTGTATGATAGTTTAATACAACCCTTAAAAATGACGCATACACAAACGCTGGGCTATGCCATGAGCAGAATGCCCAATGCTGCAACACCTTATACCACTGCATTCTCCGGCACATTACAAGCACTACCCTATGATCAGGTAGATAATTTAGGCCCTGCAGGCAGCCTGGTTAGTTGTGTATCAGATTTATCAAAATGGTTAATGATGCAATTAGATAGTGGAAGATACCAGGGTAAAACAATTGTACCATGGGAAGTGTTACAAACAACCCGCGAAATGGCTACCATCATCTCCAGCCGTAAAAGGGGTGAATCGCATTTTAGTGGATACGGTCTCGGTATTTTTGAAACCGATTATCATGGCAAACAGGTTTTCTGGCATACCGGCGGTGCATTTGGCTTTGTAACCAATACCTGTTTTGTACCGGAAATGAATTTAGGCATCACCATACTCACCAATCAGGATAATCAGGAGTTTTTTGAACTACTACGTTACCAAATTTTAAATGCTTATTTACAAGTACCTTTTGAAAATTTAAGCACAACAGTATTACCGGCATTTATGGATGAACAAGCAAGAGAGACAAAAAAAATTGAATTATGGAAAGCACGGGTAAAAGGTAATTCCCCTCCGTTATCCATAAAAATGTACACCGGTGTGTACGAAAATAAACTATATGGTACCATTACTATTTCAGAAGAAAAGAACATACCCAATAATTTAATCATCCAATTCAATAGCCACCAAAACTTAAAAGCCACATTGCAATATTTAGATAATAATGAATGGCTGCTCACTTACAACAATCCGGCTTTTGGCATAGATCGGAA
>JAKAKY010000253.1 GCA_021824365.1 Bacteroidota bacterium
GGAATGAATTCACCGCCGAGCCGGTTAAAAAACAAATAACTTATTACTAATAGTGCAACAGAAGTAACTACTATTATTGCTTTCCTTCGCAGTGCGAATAGTATCACTGGCCGATAGACCCTATGCAGAAAACTCATTATCCTGTCTGCAAAGGTTATTTTATGAGAGATATTTTTACTTAGCAACACCGCGGACATCATCGGCACATAAGTAAGCGAAAGGATTAACGCTCCTAGGATGGCAAAGCTTACAGTTTGTGCCATAGGTTTAAACATTTTTCCTTCTACACCAACTAAGGCAAGAATGGGAATGTAAACCATTAAGATTATTATTTCTCCGAAAGCGGCTGATTTACGGATGCGGACAGCAGACTGAAATACCTGCTCATCCATTTGGATCTGTGATAGTTCATTTAATTTTGATAGTTTGGAATTATGATGAATGCTAAAAACAATGCTTTCAACAATTATTACAGCCCCATCTACTATTAACCCAAAATCAATAGCACCCAGGCTCATTAGATTAGCAGACACACTAAAGAGGTTCATCATGCCCAAAGCAAACAACATAGAGAGCGGAATAACGGAAGCCACCACAATGCCTGCTCTAAAATTACCTAAAAACAGGATTAATATGAATATAACTATCAAACCCCCTTCAATCAGGTTGCGGCTTACGGTGTGAATTGCCCTGTTAATTAAGTTGCTTCGGTCAATAAATGGTTTAATGATTATACCCTTTGGTAACGCTTTTTGGATTTCGACTATTTTATTTTTTACATTAGTAATTACCTGCATCGAGTTCTCGCCTTTTAACATCAGTACCACGCCGCCCACTGCTTCACCGGTTTCAGATGTAGTCATCGCTCCGTATCTTATTGCATGTCCAAATTGCACTTGCGCTACATCTCTAATTAAAACCGGAATACCGTTATCATTCTTTATAACGATTTTTCCAACGTCATCAAGTGTCTTTACCAAACCAACGCCTCTGATAAAATAGGCGCTGTGCTGTTTTTCTATGTATGCGCCACCTGTATTTTGATTATTTTGTTGCAGTGCATTAAATATTTCGCCAATGGTAACATTTTGGCTTCTCAATTTTTCGGGATTAACAGCTACTTCGTACTGTTTGATGAAACCCCCAAAACTATTGATCTCAGCTACGCCAGGGGTTCCTTCCAACTGGCGTTTTACGATCCAATCCTGCATGGTCCGAAGATCGGTTAGTGAATATTTTTTTTCATACCCTGGCTGTGGCTTTAGCACATATTGGTATATTTCACCGAGACCTGTGGATATAGGTGCCAAAGCAATCTTTGCTACTCCCGCCGGTATTTGATCTTGAGCTTCCTGAATCTTTTGGAATACCAGTTCCCTTGCCTGGTAAATATCAATACCTTCCTTAAACACAATAGTAATCACCGACAGCCCAAAACGGGATATAGATCTAACTTCAATTATGCCCGGAATGTTAGCCATTGTTATTTCCAATGGCGAGGTAATTATTTGTTCCACATCCTGAGCCGATAAAGCCGGAGCAATGGCATGCACCTGTACCTGATTATTAGTAATATCAGGCAATGCATCAATAGGCAGCTTGTTCAAAGAGTAAACTCCCCATCCAATTAATGCTAACACAAAGAATATAATAATGGCTTTGTTTCTGATAGAAAAGCCTATAAGTTTATCAATCATGAATATTGATGATATTAGATATTTGAACTAAATTCTTTACAACAAAAGATATCATTCCGGCTTAATTTCCGAAATAAAAATTTGCGCCGTGATTATGCATTAATCCGGCGGACAGGAAATAACAAGATAAAATCAAATCAATAAAACAGAGTAGAACAGGTAAAGCTTATCGGGCTTCGGTGGTGGAGAATTATATAAAGCGAAAGACGGTTTGGTTCCTTTATCGGAAGCAACCAAATAACGATGGCAAACATTTACAACCAGATAAAAGTCATCAGGTTGATTTACAGATTTAACTGTAATAGTTTTAGTGTCTTTTTCTGCATTTGTGTAGACATGGGTTTCATTCTCATAATTTTGCCTGCACTCTTTACTATCAAATTCGAAAACGGAATTGAAGTAGCAAATGCTTACAAGAAGCACCAAAAAATATTTGAGAAAATATTTCACCTATGCAATTTAGATAATTAATTGAGATTTTGGGCATTCTGATTTTTTTTAGACTCTTTTTGTATCTTTCAGTCTGGTTAGAAAATAAATATAAAACAAATACCTACTATTCTTTGGGTTTAGCACACTATAAAATCTTACAATTTGTAAGTAAAATTTTTAACAATACAATCAAAATAAAATTATTACCTTTATATTGTATTAATTAAAGAATGAAACGCTTTTTACTTATAGTAATTCTAATTTCTTACTCTATTACATCGTTTGGGGTAAGCCTTAATTATTTCTATTGCTGCGGTAAATTAAAAGCTGTTTCGTTTGCCGTTAAAACAGAAACAAAAGATGGCATTGCTAAATCAAAGAATGGTTGCTGCGATAATAAAACGGTTAAATTAAAAATTAAAGATGACCAAAAAAACAGCGAACTGACGGCTTTTCATTTCGATGTTCCCATCTTCGCACACATTCTAAACAAATACAATAACAGTGTTGCAAGCATTGCCACCTATGGCAATATAGATCCTCTTTATAAAAGACTGGCGCAGGGCAATCTTCCTTCCCGCAATATCCTCTTTTGCGTTTTCAGGATATGATGATTAATTAAACTGTATTTCATTTGCTGCTGACTGTTAGCAGGCAAATTTCGTATTTATTCAATCAATCATAAAAAATAATAAAATGAAAATGTTAAAATTACTGGTTGCAATACTGTTTGCATTCGCCACTTTCCAATCTGTCAATGCACAAAGTGATAAATCACAAAGAGAAATCGGCATAAAAACACAACGCATAAAAGTATCGGGCAAATGCAGCATGGACAAAAGGCGTATTGAAGCCGCCGCATACAGTGTTGATGGTATAAAATCAGCCGTTTGGGATGAATATACACAGGTGCTTACTTTAAAATACAGCATATTCAAAAAAGCTGCTGCCGATAGTGTGCAAAAGAAAATTGCACTTGCAGGTAACGATACCGAATTATATAAAGCTACAGATACGGCTTATAATAGGTTGCCCGACTGCTGTCATTACCGCAAAAGTTAATCAATTAATGATGGTAATGCGTGTAGCCAAGCTATCGACAATGACGTAATAATCAGTATTATAATAAATAATTACCTTTAATTTTGCATTATTGAAGCAAATTAAATCCATACAACTCAAAGCAGTTTTCCTGCTAATCATATTCGGCCTGAATATAATTATAGGTTTTGTTTGCTCTGTTGGTTTTGATATGGGTTTCAACGCACATCACCATAATGATGAAGCTACAACGGAAGTTCACACTCATGCAAAAGGTGAAAAACAGCATCAGGAAAAAGCCGGGCATAAACATTCTCATAAAGATGGTAATGACAACTGTTGTAATGACAAAGTGTTGAAAATTTCGCAGA
>JAKAKY010000254.1 GCA_021824365.1 Bacteroidota bacterium
AACGTTCAATACAGCTATTGCAGTATTTAACCCAATTACAAGTATTAATTTCTATAAAGACAACCTTATTTAATTAGCGGATAAATGCTGTTGGAACGTTCTATTTAACATAATATCAATAAAATTATGCTGAAATCCTTTATTTAGGGGCTTTTTAGTAAATTACTTCGACAACTGTTCGAAACAGGCCAATGTTTTCGGGGGTTGTATCGAACCATTGTCGAACTTGTATCGAATCTGTCTCGAAGAAGGCAGGGAGAAATTTTTTTGAGGGTGTTGGTGGTTGGGATTGGGGTGGTTGGCTGGGATTAGTGATTTTCATTTCGTGCCCATCCGTGTTATTCGTGGCTATCCATTTTGAGGGTGTTGGATTTTGGGTATTAGTCTTTTAATCATCCCAAATCTACAATTACTGAAAGAAACAATAGTTTTTGAAGTAAATTCAACCTAAAATCTCCTAATCGCCATCAGGTTATTTTACATCACCACTAACCTTCCATCACCCCCATAAAAAAGCCCATAAACACGTTCGTTTATGAGCTATACCACTTTTAAGTGGGCCCACCTGGGCTTGAACCAGGGACCCCCTGATTATGAGTCAGGTGCTCTAACCAGCTGAGCTATAGGCCCTGAGCTTTGGGCTCAAGAGGCGCAAAAATAACCAAATCCCTCTATTTTCCAAATACGATTCAAAATTGTCATTCCTTCTATTTTAATACTTATCCGGTATTCCTGCCGTTTAGAAACTTCTCCTTTATTATTTATCTCAATTTCTTTCCCGGTAACAATTTTCTCTATTTATCAGCTTTTGCTAATTTTTAACCCTTTTGGTGGCTGCAATTCTGTTATTTTTGTTGCATTCTAAAAAAAGGTTAAAACCACCTGCATTTATACATAATGAAAAAATCGATCCTACTACTGCTTAGTGTATGTACCATGGCTATGGCTCATGCGCAATTATCTACCTTGTTTCATAAGAAAGACAAAACCGATTCTACCATACACCACAAAGCACCCAAAGAAAAAAAAACGGTGTTGCCAAAAGTGAAAAAAGATTGGAGTAAAGTAGACCTCACCAAGGTTCCGTCCGACCATTTTTTAATACAGTTTGGTAGCGATACCTGGGTTGGCCGCCCCAATCCCGATACCATTGGTACCAAAGGGTTTAGTCGCCATTTTAATTTTTATTTCATGCTCAACAAGCCTTTTAAAACCGATCCGCGCTTTAGTGTGGCTTATGGTTTAGGCGTTGGCTCCAGTAATATATTCTTCGACCACCGATATGTAAAAGTTTGGGCACCCGGTCAAACCCTTCCTTTTGATAGTACTACCCGATTTAAAAAATCGAAAGTAACCACCATTTATCTACAGGCACCGGTTGAGTTGCGCTATTTCTCCAATCCCGGCGATCCGCAACATTCCTGGAAATTTGCTGTTGGTGCTAAAGTGGGTACTTTATTAAAAGCTTATTTTAAAGGAAAGAATTTGTTGGATATTAACAACAATAGTTTATATGGTACCCAGTATGTGCAGAAAGAAAGCAGTAAAAAATTCTTTAATGGAATATTCTTAGCCGCAACTGCCCGGGCGGGATACGGTAACTTATCGCTGAATGTGGATTATTCGGTACTGGGGGTATTAAAACAAAATACCGGACCGGTGATGAATACGCTTTCCATCGGATTAACGATTAGCGGATTGTAACAACAAGCTAATTGCATACAAAAGCCCGGTATTTGCAATACCTTTACACAAAACAAGATATCGTTGATAGATAAAAATCAGAAAATAACCACCGAAGAAAAAGTGGTATTAATTGGGTTGGTAACCAAAGAAGATACGCCGGAACAAATAGAAGAGTATTTAGATGAATTGGCATTTTTAGCTGAAACGGCCGGAGCTGTTACACTAAAACGCTTTGTGCAACGCCTGCCACATCCGGATAGCCGCACCTTTTTAGGCAAAGGAAAATTAGAAGAAATTAAAGCCTATGTGCAGGCAAAAGGGGTGAATTTAGCGATTGTAGATGATGAACTGAGTGGCTCACAAATTTTAAATATGGAGGATGTACTCGGCATTAAAACCATTGATAGAAGCGACTTGATTCTGGATATTTTTGCCCGCAGGGCCAGAACGGCGCAGGCCAAAGTACAGGTGGAACTGGCACAATACCAATATTTATTGCCCCGCTTAAAAGGGATGTGGAAGCACTTAGAGCGCCAGGGAGGCGGTATTGGTACACGCGGACCCGGTGAAACAGAAATAGAAACCGACCGCCGAATAGTAAAAGATAAAATTGCCTTGCTGCGTAAAAGATTACTGGAAATTGATAAACAGGCTTTTACCCAACGCAAAGAAAGAGGTGAGTTAATTCGTGTTTCGCTGGTGGGCTATACCAATGTGGGTAAAAGCACCATTATGAACTTATTAAGTAAAAGTGAGGTTTTTGCCGAAAATAAATTATTTGCTACGTTAGATACCACTACCCGAAAAGTGGTTTTTGAAAACACGCCTTTTTTGTTAAGCGATACGGTAGGCTTTATCAGAAAACTGCCCCACCATTTAGTAGAAAGCTTTAAAAGTACATTAGATGAAGTGAGAGAAGCCGATATATTGTTACATGTAGTAGATATTTCGCACCCGGGTTTTGAAGAGCAAATGGGTACCGTTCAAAAAACACTGCAGGAATTAAAAGCATTTGATAAGCCTATACTCACCATTTTTAATAAAATGGATTTGTATGAAGCCAACTATTTTGATGAATGGCTGGCGCCGGAAGTAAAAGAAGATATTCTTAGCGAATTGTGTAATAAATGGGAATACCTTACCGATGGCAACTGTGTATTCATTGCAGCATTGGAAAAGAGGAATATGGAGCAATTGCGCAGCGAAATATTAGATAAGGTAAGGCAAATGTACCGTATAAGGTATCCCTATAAAACCATCCATTTTTAAATGCAGTGGGGTCATCAAAAAGAAACGGAATGGATGAATGCCGGTCCAATACTACAATGGTTTGAGCCCGGGGTAAATGCATTGAAAATAATTGAGGTGGCAGGAAAATCCATCACCATAGCGCAATGGAATCGGCAATATTTTGCTTTTGCCAAAAAATGTCCGCATGCAGGAGGCATATTGGCCAATGGTTATATAGATGCCACCGGATGTATTACTTGTCCGTTACACCATTATAAATTCAATATGGCCACCGGCCGCAATGTAAGTGGGGAGAGTTATTATTTAAAAACATATATAGTAAAAACGGAAGCAGGGAAGTTATGGATAGGCATTGAATAATGCATGAACGACTATTTTTGGTAATTTTTAAAAGGATATTTTGCTGAAATACATTTTTCCCTATTTTTGCGCTCCGCTAATGCGGAAGGTATTCCCGAATAGCTCAGTTGGTTAGAGCATCTGACTGTTAATCAGAGGGTCACTGGTTCAAGTCCAGTTTCGGGAGCTGAAAAAAAGAAGAGGTTGTCTGGAAAAGGGCAACCTTTTTTACATTGATGAATAGCCGGTTC
>JAKAKY010000047.1 GCA_021824365.1 Bacteroidota bacterium
GAACTGTAAATACCTGCTCACCATTATTGACAAATACTTCTACAATACTTTTATCAAAAAACACCCGCCATTTCAATTCGTTATTTATTAACCGAACGGGTGCTGTAGAAAGTGCCCTTGCAGCAAAGGCCGCGCTAAAATAATCAGGTGTATTACTTCTGTCAACATTAACCTGTTTTGTAGCAGCATTGTAACTTAACGTCATTCCTAAACCGTTACCTACTGCTAATTGAATACCTGTTTCGCCGGTTGCGGCAGGTTGCATCACAAATTCGCCTTCCCAAACATTTCCTTTAAAGCCAAGCAATTCGGTTGTTTTAGTTATTTTTTTGTTGGTATATGCCACTGGTTGTTTTCTAAGGCTTTGCAATGCAACAACCGGAGTTTGTATTAATTGCCAGGTATCATTTATTTTTTTGAGTTGTAATGTACGGGGTAATGCTGCTGCACCTTTCCAGGGATAAGTGGGAATTTCATTGGCATAGTTCCAGTTATTGGCCCAGCCTATGCTCACCGGCCGGCCTAATGGATTAAAATGGTAAGCAATAGCCGCATAATAATCGGTACCAAAATCGGGTTTCAAAATTTTTCCTTTGGGATTTTCATTAGTAAAATTTTTACCGTCAAAATCGCCTACAAAATATTGCATCCCTGCATTTTGCGAAGTAAGCAATACCCATTTGTAAGTACCCGGTTGTCCCATCACCGGCACTTTCATTAAATCAGGACATTCCCAAACCCCTGATGTATCGCCTGCCGGGCCAAACACGCTCAACTGCTTCCAGTCTCTTAAATTTTCTGAACCATAAAATGCAATTTGACGGGTAATGGGATAAGATAAACTCATCACCCATTTCTTTTCGGGGGCATACCAAAATACATTCGGGTCTCTAAAATCTTTTTTGTTTTCATTCAACACGGGATTGGTATTGTATTTCTTCCATTGTACACCATTATCGGTACTATATGCTAAGTTTTGGGTTTGCAGCGTATCGGTACTGCCGGTATAAATAGCCACTAATGGCGGATTCACTTTTGAGCCAAAACCACTGGTATTATTGATATCGGCTACGGCTGAACCGGAAAATATCATCATGCCTTTTTCTTCCTCTAAGGCAACGGGTAACGGCCTCCAATGAATTAAATCTTTACTCACCGCATGGCCCCATGACATGTGCCCCCAAACATTGGCATAAGGATTATATTGATAAAATAAATGGTATTGTCCTTTGTAATATACCAATCCATTCGGGTCGTTCATCCAGTTACGTTCGGGTGTATAATGAAACTGCGGCCTGAAATTCTCACCATACAATTTCAATTGGCTAAATACAGACCCATTCATTAGGAATAGCATTGAGATAATGAATAAATTTCTTTTCATGAACACCATATTAATGAGATAAAACATTGTGAAATTTTGCATGATATAGCGGCATCTTAACAGGAATAGCATCAACAATAGCCAGTATAGAAAGTTCTGACAAAATTAATGTATAAAAACTGCGCAACAACACCGAAGCTTATATTAAATTTTATAAAAACGCATAAAAAAAGCCTGCTCTGTAAATGGTAGAGGGCAGGCCGGGAAAATATTGACAGTGGAAGCTTACTTAAGCCAGAGCAACAAAATTATTGCCAGCAGGGCCTTTATAGGTAGCATTGCCAAATGCCAGAATGGGATAAAAAATAAATGGTAATAGCAGTAAACCAATGGTAAAGCCTTCTTCTTTTCCAAAACTTTTAGACAGCAGGTTAACAGACCAAATGGCCAGTACGATGTTTACAAATGGAATAAGCAGCAGCAGCAACCACCACCAGGGTTTACCAATTACCCGCATTAATACAATGAAATTGTAAATGGGAATAATACATGCCCAGCCCGGTTGTCCGGCTTTTTCAAAAATTTTCCATTGTGCAATGAGTACTAAAATAATAATAGCCAGATAGGTCAATGCAAAAGTGTCAAATAAGGCAAAGGGAAAATCGTTCATAAGTTGTTGTATTAAGTGTTATAATTTTTTGGGTTAATATTTTACCCGTTAAAATAAACAATCAAAACCACTTATGCAATAGTTGCAAAAAAAATTATTTATTATTTTTCTTCTTTGCCCTGCAATAATTTACCGGCCTTTTCCAAATCGGCCGGTGTATCAATTTCTACCCCCATATATTCCGTTACTACCATTTTAATGGGTACACCATTTTCTAAATAACGCAAACATTCAATTTTTTCGGCAGCCTCCAGCGGTGTAACAGGCCAGTTTGTAAACTGTAATAGTGCCTGCTTTTTAAAGGCATACACGCCAATATGTTCGTAATATACCGGGTTCGTGGAAGTATCTCTTCTATAAGGTATGATACTTCGGCTAAAAAAAAGTGCATCATTGTTTTTATTCACAGCCACTTTCACATAATTAGGGTCGGCAATCAATTTTTCATCTTCCAACACCTGCATTAACGAGGCCACTTGCACCTGTGTATCGCTAAACACCTGCAATAATTTTTGCAATGGTTCTTTTTGTACAAAAGGTTCATCGCCCTGTACATTTACAATAATATCTGCCTCTAATTGTTCAGCTGCTTCTGCTATCCGGTCGCTGCCACTTTCATGATTTTTTTTACTCATGAGTGCTTTCCCGCCATGTTCGGTTATTTCATTAAAAATAACATTACTATCGGTTACTACCCAAACTTCATCAAATAATCCGGTGGCAATTGTATTATTATAGGTATGGCGTATAACAGTTTTATTTCCCAACAATTGCATTAATTTTGCAGGGTATCGGGTAGCTGCATAACGGGCAGGGATTAGTGCAACAATTTTCATGTTATTTTTTTTGCAAAGATGGCAGATTTAACGTACTACTCCTTTCTTTTTTGAAAAGGGTATTTTAAGAGCTGTATAAAATTTTCATCTGCGTGATTGGGGTAATATTTGTCTAAACCATATTTTATTTTAGATGGTGCCAACTGTTTAAAAGTGCCTAATAGCCTATCCCAAATAGAAAGTATAGCACCATAATTACTATCGGTATAAGGCTGTTGCCAATGGTGATGTACTTTATGCATATTGGGCGAAACCAAAATATAACTCATTCCTTTATCTAACCAGGCGGGTAAATTCAGGTTGGCATGCGTAAATGCAGTATCGGCAACTAATATGGTTTGAAAAATCATAACAGCATACATGGGTGCGCCGCTGGCCAGAATACCGAGAAAGAAAAACAAACCCCGTAATACGCTTTCAACCGGGTGATGCCGCAAACCGGTGGTCACATCTACATTATTATCAGCATGATGAATGATGTGAAAACGCCAGAGAAAAGCAATTTTATGTTGTGTAATATGCACCAGCCATCCGCCAAAAAAATCTAATGTCAAAAATGAGAGTACAATAGTGCTTATTATACCGGCATGAAACAAATATACCAGTCCAAAACGATTGGCCGCACACCAGTCGCTTAATTCAATAATAACAATGGCCAAAGCAGTATGAATCAACAAATGAATAAGGGTAAATAGCAGATTAACCCCGGCATGGTGAACTTTGTTTTTTTTGTAGTGCAGGGGAATGAGCGGTATAGCACCTTCCAATATCCAAAAAAACAATAAACCGGATACCAAAATTACCATCCTTTCAATGGGATGGTGCTCTAATGTTTGAAAATATTGAATGATGTTTTCTATCATACCGGCCAACAATTATACCGAATGTACAAAAAATTGCCCTTGTATAAAAACAAACCCCGCTGTTGGCGGAACAGTATTATTGAAAGTTTTTGAGCCATTAATTATTCAACATCAGTGGCATCACCAACATCACCAGCTCTTCATTTTTGGCCTGTTCAGACGGCTTAATAATACCTGCTTTGGTAGGGGTTGATAATTCTATTACCACTTCGGATGTATCGGCAGCATTGAGCATTTCAATCATAAAACGGGCATTAAAGGCAATCTGCAATTCACCGCCATCAAACTGGCAGGCCAATCTTTCATTACCTTCAAAACTAAAATCAACATCCTGTGCAATTAAATGCAATTCATTACTGCTAATGGTAAGGGCTACCTGATTGGTGCTTTTGTTAGAAAACACACTTACACGGCGCAACGCATTTTGAAAATCGGCCTTATTTAAAATAAGTTTATAAGGATTATCAAGCGGTATTACTACTTTATAATCAGGGAAACGGGCGTCAATTAAACGGCAGGTCATTTGTATTTGCCCGTGGCTTACAAATAAATGACTGCTGTTATAACTCAGGCTAATTTCATCTTCATTATCAGGCAGCGCATTTTTCAATAAGTTCAATGGTTTTTTGGGAACAATAAATGAATCATTAGCTGAGGCTTTGGCATCGGTACGTTTGTATTTTACCAATCGGTGTGCATCGGTTGCCACAAACTGCACTGATTCAGTACTTAATTCAAAGAAAACCCCTGTCATAGCAGGTCTTAAATCGTCATTGCTTACGGCAAATAAAGTTTTATTAATAGCAGCAACTAATGCACTACTGGTCATGTTAAATGCAGTTGCATCATCAGCTACCGGTTCTTTGGGAAAATTATCCGGATTTTCGCCCATTACTTTATACTTACCATTATCACTGGTAATTTCAACTGCATAATTTTTATCAATATCGAATGTGAGGGGTTGATCGGCAACGTTTTTTAGGGTATCCATTAAAATTTTGGCAGGAATGCACACTTTTCCATTGGTTTTACTTTCTACTTCCAATTGCACCCGCATCACAGTTTCCAAATCGGTAGCTACCACATGCAGCCTTTTTCCATCTATTTCAAACAAAAAATCTTCCAGTATGGGTAATACGGTATTGGCACTAATTACCCCGCTTATATGTTGCAATTGCTTTAACAGGGAGGAAGAGGATACAATAAACTTCATATTTTTTTCAATTTTTGTACTGGCAACAAACCTACTGTAATTTGTTAATATTTCATACACAAATTATTCCCGATTAACAATATAATTGCCCCAATTCCCATTTGAATGATTTAGTTTTGAACAGCAAAGCAGAATGATAAGGCATGCAGCAGAAACTTACCCCGGAAAAGGCCCTCCAAAAAATAAAACATTATTGCGCCTATCGCGAACGCAGCCATAATGAAGTAAAGCAAAAATTATATGGCTTTGGCCTGCACAAAACTGACGTTGAAAAAATCATCACCTATTTAATAGAAGAAAATTATTTAAACGAAACCCGTTATGCTACTTTATTTGCCGGTGGGCATTTCAGGCAAAAAAAATGGGGGCGAAAAAAAATTGAATTTGAACTGAAACAGCAAAAAATCAGTACCTACAATATTAAAAAAGCCCTGGCAGTTATTGATGAAACTGAATACCTGCAAACCTTACAGCAATTGGCTTTAAAAAAGTGGAAGTGCCTTTGGGGCAACCACTATTTTACCAAAATGGCAAAAACACAAGCCTATTTACAACAAAAGGGATATGAATCAGGATTGATACATCAGCAAATACAATTGTTAAAAGAACTAATAAAAACAGCATGAAATATTTTTGGTGGATAGGCGTTTTTTGTTGTTGGTTCACAACCTCCCCTGCGCAAGATAGTTCAAAGAACCTATTCCATCATTCGTTTTCCATTACAACCGATAATGATGCTTACCTGCTGCAAAGCAATGATAAATATTATACCAATGGCTTATATTTTCAATTCAACTTTGCAGCAAACAATAAAACTGCTACTATTATTCATGGCATTGAAGCCGGACAGGCCCTGTACACGCCAAGATTACTCACTTATTACCCCGATAGTGCAGACCGGCCTTATTGCGGCTACTTATTTATACAATACAAACACACCCGTTTACAAACTAAATATGGCTTGCAGTGGAATGCGACCATTGGAACGATTGGTAACAACTCATTAGGGCAAAATTTTCAAAATGGCTTACACCATACATTGGGTATTTATCCGGTAAACGACTGGTATAAACAGGTACAAGTACCCATTACACTGAATGCAGGCCTTCGATATACACCTTTTATTACTGCCTTAGCGCAGGAAAAATCGGCAAAAATTGTTCCTGTTATTGAACTGAATGCCGGCAATGTGTACACAAATGCTAAATTAGGAATGATGCTGGTTTGGGGAATTTACCACCATAATGAAACCAGTGCACTTTGGGATGCAGATATCAGCAGGTTATCCAACAACAACACCCATTCATTTGAATGGTTTGTGTACTTTTATCCTATACTAACCCTACAAGGATACAATGCTACCATACAAGGCAGTAACAGCAACACCGCCACTACCATTGCAGGAACGCCTGAATTATGGGTGTATCAACAAAGCTGGGGAATGGTTTTTGCAAAAAAACGTTGGATGAGTAAAGCAGAAATTATATATCAAACCAAAGAATGTACTACACAATACTTACCGCAGCGTTATGCTTCCTTGCAATTAGCATATCGATTTTGATAAAAAATGAATTATGACAAATTTGCATGTTTGCCTGATACAAACCGATTTAGTTTGGGAAAATATTCCTCAAAATTTACAACATATAGAAGAGAAAATTAATCAGGTTACTAATGGTACCCACTTGGTGGTATTACCCGAAATGTTTAGCACCGGGTTTAGCATGCAACCCGAAAAATTAGCCGAAACCATGCAGGGCAGCACTATTGAATGGATGAAACGAATAGCCGCAACTAAAAAAATAATTTTAACAGGCAGTTTAATCATTCAGAAAAACAATCATTTTTATAACCGTTTAATTTGGATGTTGCCCAACGGACAAATGGGGAAATATGACAAGCGCCACTGTTTTGCTTATGCCGGTGAACATAAACAATATACACCGGGCAGCAGCCGGTTCATTGCCTCTGTAAACGGTTGGAAAATCAACCTTCAAATATGTTACGATTTACGATTCCCGGTTTGGGCACGCCAAAAAACGCTACATCCGCCCGAATATGATGTGTTGTTATATGTAGCCAATTGGCCTGAAAAAAGAATACATGCCTGGAAAAGCTTATTAGTGGCCCGTGCTATTGAAAACCAATGCTATGTAATTGGCGTGAACAGGGTAGGAAAAGATGGGAATGGCATTGCACATAGCGGCGATAGTATGGCCATTAACCCAATGGGTGAAACAATATGGCACGAAAGTAACCGGGAAGCGATTGGTCAGGTAGTTTTAGATGCCAATTTTTTACAGGAGGTACGCACCAAATTTCCTTTTTTGGATGATGCCGACACATTTACCATACACCATGCCTAACACAGCAATTATTTACGCTAATAAGATTTACACCGGGAAAGAATGGCTCCAACGGCATTGTATACATGTTACAGACGGATTTATTAGTTGTATTGAACCATTTGAAACAGTGCACAATGCTATTATCTATCCGGTTATTGCACCTGCTTTAATTGATGTACAGATTTACGGTGCACAGGAACAATTATTTGCTGTTTATCCCAATTCAAAAAGTTTGTGGGCATTGTACCATTACTGCAGCAAGGGGGGTGCGTTACATTTTCTACCCACTGTTGCTACCAATACCAAAGAAGTGATGTATGCCTGTATTGATGCAGTACGGGCTTATTGGAAAGAAGGTGGTAAAGGTTGTTTGGGCTTGCATTTAGAAGGACCATGGATTCATCCTGCCAAAAAAGGGGCACATATTGAAGCCCTTATTCATTCGCCCACTCAGGAAGAGGTAACTGAATTAATAGCGTATGGACAAGGTGTGATTAAAATGATTACACTGGCACCGGAAGTGTGCAACAGCAGTATTATACAACAAATACTACAAGCAGGTATTATTGTTTCGGCAGGGCATAGTAATGCCACCTTTCTGCAGGCAACAAACACTTTTAACCATGGCATTACAGCGGTAACGCATTTGTACAATGCCATGAGTCCGTTAACACATCGCGAACCCGGATTAGTAGGCGCTGCCTTATTGCACCCAACAGTCATGTCATCTATTATCCCCGATGGTTACCATGTTAGTTTTGAAGCCATTCAAATAGCGCAAAAGCTCATGCAGGAGCGCTTGTTTGTTATAACCGATGCGGTGACCACTACCCATTCCGGCCCTTATCAACATTATTTAAATGGCGATAAATATGAAAGCAATGGCATTTTAAGTGGCTCTGCCTTAACCATGCACAAAGCCTTGAAAAATTTAATACAACATGTAGGCCTGCCTGCAGAAACTGCTATCAATATGTGCAGCACCTATCCGGCCAAAATGTTAGGCTTACAAAACCAATTAGGCTTTTTGAAAGAACAACACAAAGCCAGTATCATAGCCATGGATGAAGATTATCAACTACTGAATTGCTTTCATGAAATCGGGTGGATAAATTAAATAGTGCAAAACACCAACAAACATTTTTTTGAAAAGCCTGTTGATTGTTATAATGTATTATTGATATTTGATTAACTGGCGCAACAACTCAGCTTTTCCACATCTTTTCCAAAAGTGATGGCGGCTAATTTTATTCCTTCGCCTAATGTGAGATAAGGATACAGGTTCTCTGCCAATTCCCGAATGGTGGTTTTATGTTGAATGGCCATACTCAATAGTTCAATCAATTCGCCACCTTCAGGTGCAACTACTCTGGCACCAATCAGCACATCTGTTGCTTTATTTCGAATCAACTTAATAAAGCCTCTGGTATCATTGGCGGCTACTGCACGTGGCACATTGTCTAAACTTAGTTTAGCAACTTCAAAAGGAATATTTTGCCCGGCTGCCTGTGCTTCATCTAATCCCGCTCCGGCAATTTGCGGATCAGTAAATACTACCCAGGGCAATGCCGTATAATTGGCTTTGCTTTCACATCCGGTAAAGGCGTTTTCAACTGCAATCTTCCCTTCATAGGCAGCTGTATACACAAAGGCAGGTGTGTTAGCCACATCACCAACTGCATAAATATTAGGTATATTGGTTTCCATCATTTCATTTACCTGAATATGGCCTTTTGGTGTTAATTGCAGTCCAATTTTTTCTAATCCTAATTTTTCTGTATTGGCTTTTGTGCCGGATGCTACTAACACTTTACCCGGTTCAATTAATTGGGTAACAGAACCATTGGGGCATTTGCGATGAATAATGGTATCATGACCCGATTTTTCAAATTTAACGGCCCGGAAGTTGGGCAATATTTCTATGCCTTCATTCCGCATGTGCTTCTCAATTTCTTCGCTAATGTCGGTTGTCTGGGTACGCAAAACCCTATCCGTAAATTCAATCATCCGCACTTTTGTTCCCAGGCGGTTATAGGCCATAGCAATCTCCAATCCTATATAACCGGCACCCATGATGGTGATGCTTTTGGGTTGTTCTTGCAAATCGAATAAAGAAACATTGGTTAAATAACGAACGGAATTTAAGCCCTCTATATTAGGAACATTAGTAGTAGCACCTGTGGCAATAATAAATTTCAAAGCGGTATATTTTTCTTTTTCATTTACAGTAATGGTTTTTGCATCTTCAAAACTTGCCCATCCGTTTATCATGGTGAGGTGTTTAAAATCCTGCACCACATCCATATATTTTTTTTGCTGCAGGGTTTGCACCAATCTTTTTTTATCTTGAATTACCTGTGCAAAATTCATATCAAATCCTCTGGGTTGAATGCCGGGGAAATTAGAATGGGAAGCATGATAAACTGTTTCGGCAGCACGTATTAATGTTTTAGAAGGTACACATCCTACGTTTACGCAAGTGCCTCCATAAGGCAGGCCTGCATTCACCATTAAGACAGAAAGGCCAAGACTTTCTGCATGAGTGGCTGCAGAAAAAGCAGCAGAACCACCGCCAATAATAATTAAATCAAAATGATTAGAACCTGAACCGCCATAATTTGCATTATTGATCCGTGCCCGATAACCGGCAGAACGATTGATAGAATCAATGATTGCATCTGCATCCACTACTTCGGGATTAAAGACTACCTTACCTTTCCCCTCCTGAAACTGAACAGATGCACTTTCTATTCCGGAATTTTTTTGAATGATTGTTTCAACAGAACGGGCACAGTGTTCGCAAGTCATTCCGGTAATTTCCAACACAATTTTCTCTTGTTGATTAGTAGATGGTAATTCATTTAAACCGCCATTCATTTTTTGAAAGATTTAAAAAGTTGATGCGTATATGCAATAAAAATTACGGTAATTATTCTACAGCCGAAACGCCGGAAACCTTGTAGCCTGTGGCATTCACCGCACTGACTATAGCATCTAATCTGGCTTGTTCTGAATTGAAAGCTACCGTACTTGTGGCATCTTTAAAAGTGGTTTCAAATGTTATTACACCGGGCACTTTCGATAAGGCCAAATTAATGGTAGACCCACAGGCTTCACAATCCATTCCTTCAATATGCAGTTTTACGGTACGTACGGCAGGTTTATCAATATATACCACCTCTTTTTTTTCTATTTTAGGAAAGAAAATGGAAGAGTAAGAAGGAAAAGCCATTAGCAATATGGCTAATACCGTAACAATTCCTAAAAACGATTTGCTTTGCCAAAAAGAAGGTTTGTCTGTTTCACAATCGCAGGTAATGTCAGTGACAGTTCGGGATTTTAATTTTTGGTACCAGGCAAATGCTAATACCAGTACCGTCAGGCCAATTAAAACGGGGCGGAAAGGCTCCATCCAGGAAAAAGCAGCAACTATGCCGGTTGCGCCACTAATTAAAGCCAATACAGGTGTAATGCAGCACAGGGATGCAATAAATGCAGCTACCAATACGGCTATCCAGGATTTGGTTTTTGGTTTTTCCTGTTTCATACTAATTGATTTTGCTGATTGAGTTGTTGCATGTATTTAAACAAACCACGAAGCATTTTTATATGCCCGGGTTTTAATGCATAAAAAATAGTTTGTCCTTCTTTTCTTGCCTGGATCATACCGCCATCCTTCATTTTGCGCAGGTGCTGCGAAATAGCAGGAATACTCATTCCTAAAATATCACTGATATCACAGGGGCATAATTCTTTTTCTTCTTCCAATAAATATAAAATTTTTAACCTTACCTCATTAGCCGCTAATGCCAATACCCCGGAGAGCATGGTAAAAGCGCCATTGGCCATTGTTAACTTTGCTTTACATTCCTGAATTTGAGCCGGATCGGCATATAAACGAATACAAGCCCTCATTTTTCAATTTTTATTCATAAATCTACATCACTTTCATTATTTAAGCAAATGCTTAAATAAAAATTTTGTTAATCAAAGCAAAGCGTTGTTAAACTAACCGAATAGGTGTGCATCATTACATTTCATAACAAAACAATTTAAATTACTGACCATGACCAAAACACAAAAATTTTGGCCATAATGGGCAGAGGGAAAATTGTTGTTGATTATTTTACCTTGAAATAAATATGGAAAAACCAACATAGCAGCCTAATTTTAAACAATGAATAAAAATTGTTGTTAATGGAGCATTTAAAATTGAACAACAGCATGAAGTTATTGAAATATGTAATGTTGATGATGGTGCTTACATCCTGCAACACCCGCAACAGCAATGTGCCTGTTGTAGGCTTTGCTGATGCATTTGAAGACAACACCATTGAACAGGCAAAAACGGGTTTCATAGATGCATTGAAAGCACATGGGTTTGATGAACAGAAAGGAACCTTAAAAATTATATACCGTAATGCACAAGGCAGCATACCTGCCTTAACACAAATTATCCGCTATTTCATTACCGAAAATGTTACACTTATTGCAGCCAATGCTACACTGCCTACTATTACAGCAATTCAAAACACCAAAACCATTCCGGTTTTTATGATGGTGGCAGCTACCCCTCAACTCATGAATTTAACCGATGCACAAGGCAACCCGCCACCCAGTTTATTTGGCGTAGGCGAAAACCTGAATTATATTGATACTTCCTTTTTATTAATTCCCCAAATTCTACATCCGGCAGCAACCAAACCATTAACAGTAGGAATGATTTTTAATCAGTCTGAACCCCAATCGGTTGAAGCCATTAACCGCATCAAAAACCTGGCTGCTGCCAGCCATATTCAATTGGTAGCATTACCGGTAAATAGTAGTGCTGATGTATTGTTGGTAACCCAATCGCTTTTATCGAAACACATTGATGCATTTTTTGCGAATCCTGATAATACGGTATTTGCTTCTTTTGAAAATATTGTGCAAGCCTGCAACCAACAAAAGGTACCCATTTTTACCAGTGAGGCCGGATTAGTGGCCCGAGGTGCCGTAGCTGCATTTGGTGCCAATATTTACGATTGGGGTTATCAGGCAGGCGTGCAGGCTGCGGAGTTTTTACAAACTAAAAGCACAAAAGACTTGCATTGGCAAATGGTGAAGGTAAGGAATAGAGTATATAATCCAACAGTAGCACAACAGTATCATTTACAATTTCCTCCTGATTATAAACCCATACAATAATGGACTTCTATTTATCTGCACTCGTTTTATCCTTATGTCTGAGTGCCATGGCCATGGGCATTTTTATTTCTATGCGCATTTTCAATATTCCCGACATCACAACCGATGGCAGTTACACCCTTGGAGCCGCTGTTACAGCCGTTTTATTGATTAACCACTGGCCGCTGTTTCCTGCCATACTCATTAGTATGATGGCCGGTGCAGCTGCCGGCGTTTGTACCGCTTTCATTCACACAAAACTAAAAATTGATGCTTTGCTGGCGGGAATTTTAGTGATGACAGGCCTGTATTCCATTAACCTCTTAATAATGGGGCGCTCCAATATTCCATTGATTAACCTTTCTGCAGTATTTTCATATATTCATTTGTTTAATAATGCAACTTATAATGCTTTATTAACAGGATTGCTCATTATTGGATTTTTTGCATTACTGCTTTGGTTTATACTGCTAACAGACTTTGGCATTGCCATGCGGGCAACGGGCAATAGCAGTAGTATGACACGATCGCTGGGTATTAACAATAACCGCATGAAAATTATTGGGCTGGCAATGGCCAATGCATTAACAGCACTGAGCGGTTCATTAGTGGCTCAATACCAAAACTTTACCGATATAAATATGGGCATAGGTATTGTAATTGTTGGCCTGGGTTCAGTTTTAATTGCAGATGCACTGCGTGTTTGGTTGAATATTGTTGCCATAGGCTGGCAAATTGTATTGGTAATTGCAGGCAGTTTTATTTTTCAAATGGTACTGGCTGTTACTTTATCATTGGGTGTTGACCCCAATGTATTGAAGTTGGTTACAGCCCTTTTTGTATTGTTGATTGTGGCTTTACCACGGGTAAAAAATGTACTTACACATCAAAATGAATAATCTGTTTTGGGAATGATACAATTAGAAGAAGTAACAAAAATATTTAATCCCGGCAGGGTAAATGAAGTAATGGCATTGAACAATATATCACTTCAGATTCGGCAGGGCGAATTTGTGATTATTATTGGTGCGAATGGTTCGGGCAAAACTACTTTGTTTAATACCATTGCAGGTGCTGCCATTCCAACCAAAGGCAAAGTTTGGATTGCGAGTGAAGAGGTAACCCATTTACCGGAATTTAAAAGAAGCAAATGGATTGCAAGGGTTTTTCAAAACCCGTTTGATGGTACAGCACCTAATCTTACCATTCTGGATAATTTCAGGTTGGCTGCTTTAAGAACACAAAGCAAACAACTGAAAATAGGCATTAATGCTGCATTTAAAAGAAAAGTGCAGGATACTATTGCACGTTTGGGAATGGGGTTGGAAAATAAGTTAAATCAACCAATGGGCACATTATCGGGTGGACAAAGACAGGCACTTACACTTTTAATGAGTATTATGGATTCCACTAAAGTTTTATTATTAGATGAACCTACAGCTGCACTCGATCCCAAATCAGCAGAAATTATTTTAAACACTGCACAATCGCTTATACAAGAATATCAGTTAACAGCCATATTCATTACACACAACTTAAAAGATGCACAGCAATATGGCAACCGACTGTTACAAATACACAAAGGAAAATTAGTACGTGATCTGGATGCGAATGCCAAACAAAAATTATTATTACAAAATATGTATGAATGGTTTGGCTAAACCATTGCTTTTCATTGTAACAATTGTATCTCAAGGTATGTTACTGCTTAATCTAACGTAAAGGCATTGCTGCCGCTATGCAAAGCATACAACTTATTTTTTCAAACCAATTTTCAGGTAACCGTTTTAGGTAATAAAACTTTAATCAACCATTTGTTGTTGTTCTTTTTGTAGTCCACAGCTATCATTCCATCCGGGTGTGGCATTGCTCCGCTAATGGATTGTAATGCTTCCCAAATTCGGCGCAATTGTTACTTTTTTAAATCCCGGTGCATCACTGTTTATTCCCAATATGGTTCTATACACTTCAATATTGGGGCTGGCACCCCATGCATGGCAAATCTGATCTGGAGCCACTCACATCTGATGTTTCTGCCCATGTAGTTAAGCCCATTTCCATATTTTCTTTCCAAATATCTAACCATCGTAAATAATCGTTTCCTAACCGGCCATTACCAATGCCTGATGCAGGTAATATTTAAAATAAATGGAAGCGGATGCCAATTCCTTGTTTTGCAACAGTTATTGTGCCAGCGTTGTTGCCTTTTTTCTGTTTTAGTATGCGTTAAAATTACCAATGCATTGGCGTGTTGAGAAAATTGATTGCCATCATCGGTATCTGCAAACAATGATTTATCACTCCGCCAATAATTTTTTGAATGGTGGATTGTAACTGTGTGGCATTTGTGTTGTACAATTGTGCATAAGCCGGCATGCCCAATTGTACTTCTAAATCGGCTGCCAGTTGTTAAGCCCACAGCAACTGCAAACCTAATATAGCTGATGAACCATCTTTACCATACGGTGCAGTTCCTCCATTCCAGCCTTTATACCCATCTACCCAATCGGTAAACATCCAATATGGAACATTTTTTAGTGACCCATCTGCCTGTTGGTATTGTTGAAAAAATCACAATATATTTCGTACGCCTTGTAATTAATTGGCAATTTCATTTCTGTTGCCTTTTTTGCAGGGTGGGTTGGCCAAAGGCATCTTTTTCAAACAAGGCTTCAGCGTAAGTACAGGTAATGGTGGCACCCTTTCCGTCGGAAAATAGCAAATGCACAAAGGCATTCGTTAATTCACCCTGATCGAATAATATGGTTGCAGTAGGATGTGGAGGGATTTGAATGGCGATTTTTCCGCTAACAAAAAAACCAGGCACTGATACGCCAATGGCACTCCGTATAGCAGCCATTCTTTGTGGCTCTAACTCCATAGCCGGCAATGGATCGGGCACCAACATCCATTCATTAATATCACCTACGCCTTTGGGTTTAGCACCCGACCAAACAATTTGTTGTGCAGTCTTCCAGTCACTGTCATCAAAATTATTTACCTGCCACTGCAGGGGTAACCGATGCATATCTACTATTTCTTCCGGGCCGGCCACATAGTATTCCACTATATTCCAATGCCCGGTAAAGGTTGTAAGCCTTGCAACGGAAACTTTTCCAAGAATTATTGGTGTTCACCATTTGTTCTGCATCGCCCGCCCACCAATACAAATCCGGTTCTGTGCGAAATTTATGCCTCCGGCCGGTATGGGCCTTCATTCCACACTTCGGATGCAATTGTATTTTTACCCTGCATTAAATAAGGTGCAATATCTATTGGTGGCATAATTCCAATAATACAAATCACTTCGGGCCGGTCCAATACTGACTATATTACCATTCACATACAATTTATACCGATTATCGCCCGACACATGCACAATGAATTGCCGGGGCTTTGCATTCAAAATGATTTGCTTTCTAAAAAAATAAACACCATAATCAACAGGCGGCGTATCCGGTGCTGCAATCCAATATGCCGGCCATGTACGATGAATGAGATGCGGATTAATCGTTTGTGTA
>JAKAKY010000048.1 GCA_021824365.1 Bacteroidota bacterium
TCCAAGATTAACCGGACATCAGGCTTTATCAATAAACCTGCCCTACATTGTTAGTAGCAGAATCAACGAAACACTGTTACAAAATTTGCTACAAAACGATTATCCTATTTTAATGGAAGGAATACATACTACTTATTTATTAAAGGATAAACGTTTTAGGGATAGAAAAAAGTTTGTTCGCATACATAATGTGGAACATTTGTATTACCAGGATTTAGCCAAAACCAGCTCTTCATACTTTAAAAAAATATATTATTTCAGGGAAAGTGGTCTCCTAAAAAAATATGAAGCATCGGTTGTACATGAGGCCACTGCTTTTTGGGGTGTAACTCATAAAGATGTGCAGTTTTTTAGAAACCATTTGCATTGCAATACGGTAGATTATTTGCCGGTTTACTTACCTGAAACATGGAAAGTTAAACCGCTTACACCAATAGGAAGTTACTGCCTGTACCAGGGCGATTTGAGTGTGGCTATTAATGAACAAGCCGTATTGTGGTTATTAGAAAATGTATTCAGTAAAATAACAATACCTTTTGTAGTAGCGGGCAAAAATCCGTCATCCATGTTACAGTCAAAAATTTATCAATACAACCATTGCTGTTTGGTAAACAACCCTTCAGAAAAAGAAATGCAGGATATGATTGCGAAAGCACATATTCATGTAATTTATGCTGAAAGCGAGGCAGGTATTAAACTCAAACTACTCAATGCACTTTTTAATGGCCGGCATTGTGTAGCCAATGCAACCTGTGTAAAGGGAAGTGGATTAGAAACACTTTGCCATATTGCTGCCGATGCTGCTGATTTTTGTTACACTATTTCCAATTTATTCAATACCCCTTTTAAAGAAGATTGTAGCCAAATGCGCAAATCAGTTTTGGAGAAAATGTTTAATAACACCCAAAATGCCCAACAGCAGTTAGCATGGATTTGGGGAAAATAAGCATTAGATAGTTGCATTTTTAAAATGCGGATACAGGCTAAGCATTTTATAATAAGGTGTAGTACATAAATATTGCAATGCAGCCAGGTGTTGCGCATGATGTAAATCCGTACCCAGCAAATCAATGAATTGAGCAGCTAATAATTTTTCGGCAGCTTGTTTAACATGCCTGCCATAATAACCTGTTAATGAAAGCGCATTTAATTGCAACCAGCAGCCTTTTTCTTTCCATAGTTCATATTTTTCCGGTTGTTTATGATAATAATTGTAACGCTCAGGATGCGCCAGAATAGGCTGATAACCATCCAGAATTAACTGAAATACACATTGTTCCAGATAAGGAGATGGTGCTAAATAGCTCATTTCAATTAATATGATTTTTTTTTCGCCAAAGTGTAGTAAAGGCTGCTTTTTTTCAACTGCTTCAACAAAATTTTCGTCGGCCATATATTCAGCAGCAACTTCTATTTGTAATGTAATACCATTTTCAACCAATACTGCTTTTACTGCCTCAAAAGCCGGCAAAATGGTTGCAGCAGTATTGGGATAGATATTTCCTAAAATATGTGGCGTACAAATTATTTTCTGATAGCCTAATTGTTGCATAGCCTGCAATAACTCAATTGAATCGGAAATTGTTTTGGCACCATCATCTAATCCGGGTAAAATATGATTATGCAAATCTGTTTTCAGAAATGAAAAATTACCTAATACCTTTTTTTTGAAAATGGAGAACATAATAGTTGTATAATAGAAATGATGATACTTGAATTATTTTCCAAAATTAAATGATGGCTTTAATGGCTTTGCCGGATTACCAACATATACACCCGGTGCGGTAATTGATTTTGTTATTACTGCACCGGCACCAATTACTGCACCATCACAAATAGATACCGGTAATATGGTAGCATTACTCCCAATGGTTACATGATTACCAATACTAGTTTTTTTCCATAAACTTTTATTGCCTTGAGCCGGTGTGCCATTTACAAAAACATCATTGATGAACATAACCCCGTGGCCAATAAAACAATGATGGCCAATTGTTACCATTTCACAAATAAAGCTATGCGACTGAATTTTTGTGTTATGTTCTATTACCACATTTTGCTGAATTTCTACAAACGGGCCAATAAAACAATCATCCCCAATAAAACAATTATAAAGGTTGCAAGGTTCTACTACCTGCACATTTTTTCCAAACTGTACATTGTGAATGGCAACCTTTTTTGAAATAAATGGCATATATAAAATAAGTTTATCTGGCTTATTAAAGTAAAGTTATGAGTTGAAAATGAATGGTAGCATACGCATCACTTCAGTTCCAAAAACAATTTTGCTGAAGTTATAATATTCCTTTGTTTTATTTGGATAGCGAATTCATTTTAAAGAATTTGTATTCAAAATTACTGAATGGAATAATTTTGAATGTATTGGTGTATACTTTCTATTAAAGCAACTGTTTGCAAGGCCTCCTCATTAGGAATAATGGGTGCTTTATTGTGTAATAATATGTCCAGAAAATGTACATACACTTTATGATGATTACACATTGAACCCTGGTACCCCGTATATTGATTAGCTTCAGTAATTGTTTCCTCATATGTAATTTTTCCGTGCTTCAGATTTTGATAAGTAATATTCTCTAAATATTTTCCGCCAATTTTTATTGTTCCGTTTTCTGCATTTAACAATATAGAGCCTTCTGCATTTTCTTTAAAAGCATTAATACTATAATGAATGCTGCCTAAAGTTCCATTAGCAAATTTTAATTGTACTACACCAGTGTCTTCAAATTCAATAGTGCTTTTATGGGCCATATTGGCTGCTGCTGCGCTAATTACGCTCACTTCACTACCCAACAACCACAATAACACATCAATAAAATGACTAAACTGTGTAAACAAAATGCCGCCATCTAATTGTTGTGTTCCCCGCCACTTGCTTTGATGGTAATAAGCCTCATCTCTATGCCATAAACAGTTTATATGAACAGAATATATTTTCCCAAAAAAATTTTGATGAATAGCTTGCTTAACGGCCAATACAGGTGGGTTAAAGCGATTCTGCTTCACCACCATTAACAATTTTCCGGTATGGTTAGCGGCATCTATCATTGCCTTACAATCTGATGTTGTTAATGCCATAGGTTTTTCTGCCAGTACATGAAATCCTGCATGCAAACCCTGAATGGCCTGAGCAGCATGCAAACCATTGGGCGTACAGATAACTAATACTTGTGCATGTTGACATGCTTGCAGTAAACTATTAAAATTACTAAAAGAAGGACAGTGATATTGATTGGCCAATTGAAGGGCTTTGTTTTCATCTACATCACAAACACCTGCTAATATGCCAAATCGGTGAATCAATGCAGCATGGCGAACACCAATATTGCCACATCCAACCAAAATAAATTTTACTGCCGCCATTTTGAAAGATTAATCGCCAATTAAACCCTGCTTAAACAACATGTCAATAAATTCCCTAACGGCACCTTCTCCACCTTTTTTTTCAAGGTGGATAATTCCCTTTATGTTTTTAACCTGTTCTACTGCGTTGGCCGGGCAAGCAGCTACACCTGCGGCTTGTAACAAATCAATACAATTAATATCATCCCCAATGTATGCAGCTTCTTTTATATTGATATTTTCTTTTGCACATATCTCTAAAGCTGCCTCTAATTTATTACCAAAACCTCTGCCCTGATAAACATAATTAATTTTTAACTTAGCGGCTCTACGCTCTACTATTTTAGTGGCTTCAGTGGTAATAATGCCTGTTTTAATACCTGCCTTAGTTAATAAATTAAACCCCATTCCATCGTGAGTATTGAATTTTTTAAACTCATCACCACTTTCGGTATAATACATACCTGCATCGGTCATTACACCATCTACATCAGACAGGAACAACTTTATTTTTTTGAACATAGTTTGTTTTATTGATTTTTTAAACTGGCAACAATTGCTCAATGGGGAATTCAACCACCATTACTTGTCCAAGTGTTTGCAACTGCACGTAAACTTTTTTCTTACCGATTCGTAATATTTCACCTTCATTATCCATAAAAACACCTGCCTTTATTTTTACCCTTGTTTTTTCCTTTAATACCTGAGCGTCTGCAACTTGTATGGTTGTTCCGGGAATTAAGAGATATTGTTTGATGAGGTCAATCTCTTCATCGCGTATAACAGCCGGTTTTCCTAAATAATGAACAAAATTGATTACCCCATCTGTTTCCAGTACCGGAACCCGCCCTATTTCATTAATTCTCACAAAAACATAGGATCGGAATATGGGTATATCAATAATTTTCTTTCGGTCTGTCCATTTCCGCTCTACTTTCTGCATTGGGCACCAACTTTCAATTCCTTTTTGTATTAAAATTTGATCTGTTTTTTTCTCCCAACGGGGTTTGGTATACACTGCATACCATTTTTTTTCTTTAGATAACATAGCACTTATCATTCAATTGCAAATGTAAGATTAGCTATTTCTTTCAACATAACCATCTTATTATAACATAGTTTGGTAAAAAAAGAAAGAAGCTACCGGTGAAAAGCAACCCCTTATCATTCATTGAATTGAATTAATGCTGCTTCATGGCAGTTTGTGCTTTTCCGGAATCAATCATTTCTGCAACTACTTTTGCAGTTTGGTAGATATACATATCTCTTGTACGGTCTTTTAACCAATCCTGGTATCTTTTTCCTTTGGCAGTATCGGTGTTATTGTAATACATATCCTTATCAGAAGGAGGTACCTGTAAATTCATGGGTACTTTTAATTTCAATAAGTTATTGTCTTGTTCAGCAGTTGCAATAATTTTTTGCTGGTCTTTTTTAAATATTTCATAATTCAGTTGAACCGGTGCATCTGTTTTATGTGCCAGCCATTTGGTATTAGCATTGATTAAATCAAAAATAGTATTGGCTTGTATGGCTGCATTTTCTTTTTGTATTAAAGCATTTCGATCATAATTATCCTGCCGGGTTTGGTAAGTTACTTTGGCAATTTCATCCCAAGGCAAAGCAGCAGGGTTATCTTTTTCGCGCATTTTCATATAATCATACAAATCAGGAATTACCACATCAGGTGTAACACCTTTTAATTGTGTTGAGCCGCCATTAATTCTGTAAAATTTTTGAAAGGTTAATTTAACTGCACCATACTCTGTTCTACCTGAAAAATTATCCAAAGGTTTACCTAACGGTACGTTTTTTTGAACTGTGCCTTTGCCATATGAGCGGCTTCCAATAATTATACCTCTTTTATAGTCTTGAATGGCTGCTGCAAAAATTTCACTGGCAGAAGCACTTCCTTCGTTGATCATTACGGCTAAAGGTCCATCATACAAAACAGAATTATCACGATCCGTTAATACAGTTGAGTTGCCATCTTTATCCCTTACCTGTACCACTGGCCCCTGACCAATAAAAAGGCCAACCATTTGTACTACTTCATATAAAGAGCCACCACCATTAAATCTCAAATCTAATACAATACCATCTACGTTTTGTTCTTTTAATTTTTTTACTTCTTTGGCTACATCATCTGAACTGCGTGAGCCATTGGCCCGTTCAAAATCGGCATAAAATTCAGGTAAATAAATATATCCAATTTTTTTCCCGTTTTGGTTAATCACCAAACTTCTGGCAAATGATTCATCTAAAACTACTTCACTTCTTATTAATGAAACAACCCTGATACTACCATCAGGATGTTTTACTGTTAAACGTACTTCGGTGCCTTTATCACCTCTAATTAATTTAACTGCATCGGTTACATCATAACCGGCAATATCAACCGGTTCAGCATTACCCTGGCCCACTTTCAGTATAATGTCATTAGCCATTAATTGGCCGCTTTTCCAGGCTGCACCACCATTTTGAATGTTGACAATTTTGATATTTCCATCCAATTCTGTAAGCTGTGCACCAATACCAAAAAAACGGTTGCTCATCATTTCATCAAACTCTCTTTTTTCTATTGGGGGAAAATAATCCGTATGCGGATCCATTAAATTGCAAATGGTATTTAAAAATAAATTAAATCGTTCATCATCGTTAAACTTAACTTTAATGCGTTCAAAAATTTTATTTTCCGTGCGTAAAACACTTTGTCTTGCCTCGGCCTCTAATTGTTTGTCGGTTTTATTTTTAATAGAATCAACTACTGTTTTCTGACGCTGGTTTTGTAAATCATAAAAACGATTGAGCGTTATATACTTCAATTTTTTATACCATCGCTCTTTTTTATCGGCTTCATTTCCCGGAAAATCTAATTGATCAACATTTATAATAATAGAATCCTGACTGGTAAACGTGAATGGATGTGCTAAAATTGATTGATACAATTCTACAGTTTCTGCTACCCGGGTATTATAAATAGCTGAAACGGCAGGTACAAATGCAATGGGTGCGCCATGAATTTCATCATCAATAGTTGTGGAATATTTTTTTAAGGCTTCAATATCTTTTCGAAGAAAAATACTTTTATCATCATCGGCCCACATATCGGTTAAATACTTATTAAAAACTTTTACGGAGAAAGAATCATTGATTTTTTGTGGACTGTAATGTTCATTTTCTAACAATTGTCCAATGGTTGCCAATAATTTTTGCTTCTGATTAATAGTGAGGTCATTTTTTGCTTTAAACGTAGTAAATGCTACGAAAGAAACACCAAACAAAACCAATATTGCTACTACTATTCCTTTAGGACTCTTCATAAATTTTATAAAATTTTGCATATTAATCTTCAAAAATAGGTGAATTACAAGTGCGGTAAAAGTAACATTTCCCTATTAACAAAGGTTTTGTAATCTAAAACTTTCTGTGAAATAAAAAATGTGTTTTGTTAAATGCCGAATTATCTTATTTTTGCTGCCCAATAAAACGGAGAGCGTAGCTCAGTTGGTTAGAGCGACAGTTTGTGGCACTGTAGGTCGTGGGTTCGAGACCCATCGTTCTCCCAACCCTCCTTCCCTGAAGGGGGGTTTTTATTTTGAAAACTTGATTATGTACACATGGTATTACCTGCTTCCCATTCTAACAGCATTCATTGGCTGGTGTATTAATTGCATTTTATTAATATATTTTTTCAGACCTTATCAACCCAAAAAAATAATTTTTTTTTCTATACAAGGTATCTTGCCTGCAAAAAGAGAAAAAATTACTGATTCATTAGCTGAGTATATTGTGCAACAATTGCCAATTGAAGAATTATTTAAAAAAATAACATCGGAAGAAAGTATAGCTACTGTTTTGCCATTGGCAGAAAACGCCATAGATGTATTTTTAAGAAAGAAATTAGTGGGGAAGATGCCCATGCTATCAATGTTTGTCAGCGATCGACTAATCAATGACTTGAAAATTATTTTTATTGAAGAACTAACCACGCTGCTGCCTGCTATGATAACACAGTATTTAGAACAGTTCAATAATAAGGTACAATTGATTTCCTTCTTAAAAAACTACTTGAACAAAGTTGATAACCAAACAATAGAAATACTCATTCGTAAAAACACACTATTAATTAAAGCATTTCAGTGGTGGGGATTGATAGGTGGATTTTTAATTGGATGTATCCAGATTTTATTCCTGTATGGCTTTTCATCGGTATATTAGTGCTTTTCATCGGTAATTGTATTGAACTTAATCCATTCAAATTTGTCTTATTACCGTTTATACATCCTTAGCACATTGTATACAAATACTCAACAGAAATTTGCACTTGAAATTTACAAAAACCATGAGGAAAATTACATTAACCTTTAGCTTTATTATTGTAGTTGTAATGGCCTATAGCCAATTTCCTGCCGGAAGGGCTGGCGGACAAAACATGAATATTGGCCATTTTTACGGTAAGTTGGTGGATGCAAAAAGCAACAAACCTGTTGCAGATGCTACTGTACAATTAATTGGAAATAAATTTGATACCGCTACCAAAAAAATAAAAGAAGTTATTTTGGCTACTGTTTTGGCCAAACCAAATGGTGATTTTAGTTTAGAAAACTTGCCTGTTTTTGGTACGTTTAAATTTTCAGCAACAGCTTTAGGATACAAATCCCTTTCACAAAATTTATCATTTGGCATTAAGTTCCCATCCGGTGGAGTTGCACAAGATCCCAACTTTATGCAACAGATGCTGAATATGGTAGATAAAGATTTGGGAAATCTTAAAATGGAATCTGAATCAAACGATTTGGGGAATGTAACTGTATCAGCACCTGTTAAGCAACAATTTGAAATGGGGATTGACCGTAAAATTTTTAATGTAGATAAAAACTTAGAAAGTACCGGGCAAACAGCAACGGAAGTAATGAAAAATATACCTTCTGTAAATGTTGATATTGATGGAAATGTTACCCTACGTAATGCTACCCCAACCATTTTTATTGATGACAGACCTACTACCCTTACTTTAGATCAAATTCCTGCAGATATTATTGATAAAATTGAAATTATTACCAACCCTTCTGCCAAATATGATGCTTCAGGTGGCAACGCAGGTATTATTAATATAATTCTGAAAAAGAATAAAAAAATTGGATATAATGGCGGCATAAGAGCAGGTGCAGACTCTTATGGAAAATTGAATGGAGGTGGCGATTTTAATTTAAGACAGGGGAAATTCAACGCATTTGTTAATTTCAGTTATAACCAAAGAAAATTCAAATCAGACGGTACTACTAATCAAAATAATTTTTTTAATCCTCCCAGTAATGTATACTCCACTCAAAATGCCGTAAATAATGGAGAATTTAAATTTATTAGAGGTGGATTTGATTATTTAGCTGATAACAGAAATACTATTACCATTGCCGGCAACTATGTTAAAGGACAATTTAACGCTAATACTAATCTGAATTTGGATTCGACCATCAATTCCATTTATGCTGCCAATAATCAAGGTCTAAGTACTGCATATCGTGAATTTCAAAACACCGGCGCCCAATTAGGCTACAAACATAATTTTACTAAAAATGGCGAAAACCTGACTGCAGATTTAAACTATAATGCCAGCACCAATAACAGCAATTCAAATAACAATATTTATACTTATTTCCCCAATACCTCCACTCAAAAACAACCGCCATTATTGCAACAAACGTTAACTGACGGCTCTCAGAAATATTATACCATACAATCAGACTATGAGAACCCAATTTCAGACAATAAAAAACTGGAAGCAGGTGTAAGGGCTGCCATTAGAGATTTTGGTAACAATAGTACACAGCTGAAATACAATAATCGTACCGGCAATTATGATAAATTACCCGGCATTAGCAACAGCTATAAATTTAATGATCAGGTATATGCAGCTTATGTAAATTTTAAAGGTAAGGTGAACAAACTGGGATACCAGGTTGGGTTACGTGCTGAAAGTTCTACCTATACAGGCACTTTATTAAATTCAAATGGAGCTGATTCTGCTAATTTCTCTGTAAAATATCCTATTAGCTTATTTCCCAGTGCTTTCCTAACTTATAAATTAACCGATAAACAAGACTTACAAATCAATTATTCCAGAAGAGTAAACAGGCCTAACTTTTTTCAGTTAATACCATTCCCGAATTATAGTAATTATCCTGTTTCAGTAAGTGTGGGTAATCCTGGTTTAAACCCCGAGTTTACCAACTCAATGGAGTTCTCTTACAACAATGCATATAAGCCTAAAGCTAATTTTTTAGCAACTGTATACTTTAAATATTCCACTAATTTAATTACCCAATACATCTACAGAGGCAAAGACCAACTTAATCCGAACACTTCAGATAGTATTTATTATTCCACTTATATTAATGCCAATAGTGCCGTAACTTATGGCTTGGAATTAACCAATAATATGCCGGTAAACAAGTGGTGGGATTTGTTATTGAATTTGAATCTGTTCAACTCAAAAATTAATGCCGGTAATGTTAATGCCAATAATGGAAATGGTGAGGTATCATTAGCTACTAATTCCATATTAAGTTACTTTGCTAAAATGAACAATAACTTTAAATTTGGAAAAGGCTATTCACTCCAAATCAGTGGCAATTATCAATCCAAAACAGTTTTACCACAAAACAATAGTGGCGGTGGCGGCCGCGGCCCCTTCAACCAGGTACAAACAACTGCTCAGGGTTATTTATTGCCCCGCTGGAGTATAGATGCAGCTGTCAGAAAAGACTGGACATGGAAAAAAGGCCAAAGCGCTTCTTTAACCCTGGGCATGAATGATATTTTTAGAACGAATTATCAAGCATCTTACTCTGAACAAACCGGTTTGTTTAACCAAGATAACCGACGTATCAGCAACCCACAAATTGTACGTTTAACCTTCAGTTATCGTTTTGGGAAATTTGATGCCAGCCTGTTTAAAAGAAAAAATTTAAAATCAACACCCGATAGCGGTGGTATGGACATGATGGGTGGAGGTAACTAACACATACTTAAATTTTACTTAATCAGAGGGGCAGCTTCGCATGGAGGCAGCCCCTTTTTGCTGAAGGTTTGTTATAAAAAAAGATTAATTTTTAAGCAAATAAGAGATGAAAATGTACATTTTGATATAGTAATAAGCTGTAAACACCATTCAAAGCGTACGAAACAGTAATGTTCTACTAATTTTATATGCTAATCAAACCATAACTTTGCCCCATTAAATCAATATGAAATATTTATTATTCATTTTTGCGATAGTATTCGTTTCCTGCCAATCTAATCATGATTATCCGCCTGCAGAGAATGCATTTGATGCCGGCAGGGAATTTATTGATGCTTATTTAAAAGGCGATTTCAAAAAAGCCAATTTTTATATGTTGCAGGATTCTGAAAATATTGTCATATTAAAAAAAGTTGAGTTAACGTACAAAAACAAATCTGCTGAAATAAGAAACCAATATCAAACCGCATCTATCAATATTAATAGCATTGAAGATATTACGACTTCAGAAACCATTATCAATTATGCCAACTCATATGATAATGCAGCCCATAAAGTAAAAGTTATTTTCAAGGATGGAAAATGGCAGGTTGACTTAAAATATACACTTGACGGTAATTTATAAATTATAACGAATCATTATGATGACAGTACTTCACCCATGGCATGGCGTTCATTTTGGAGAAAATGCGCCCAGAGTTGTAACAGCAGTTATTGAAATACCACAGGGTAGCAGATGTAAATATGAAATAGACAAACCAAGCGGTCTGTTGAAATTAGACCGGGTAATTTACTCCTCATTTTATTACCCGGTTAACTACGGGTTTATTCCACAAACTTATGGCGACGACAAAGATCCTTTAGATATTCTTGTAATTACCTCTTTACCTGTTACTCCTTTAACCTTAATGGAAGCAAAAGTAATTGGTGTAATGCAAATGATTGATAGTGGCGATGCAGATGACAAAATTATTGCAGTTGCAGCTAACGACCCTAGTGTAAACCATTATAACAATATTGAAGAATTGCCTCGCCATTTTTTTGATGAGTTGCGCCACTTTTTTGAAGAATACAAAAAATTAGAAAATAAAACAGTTGTAGTAGAGGAATTTGGCGATAAAACCAAAGCGCTGAAAGTGATTGAAGATGCAATAGAGGGTTATAAAATAAAGTTCAGCAAATAACCGGGCTAATTTTTTTCATCGCTAAATTTTAATTGTTTCAATGACTATTTTAACGTTTACCCTATTGATTTTTCTAGGCGCATTATTGGCCGGTTTTTTAGGCTCATTAACAGGTTTAGGTGGTGGCTTTGTTATTATACCGATGCTAACACTTTTATTTGGAGTAGATATACGGTATGCCATTGGCGCATCGTTAGTGGCTGTAATTGCAACATCCTCCGGGGCAGCAGCAGCTTATGTTAAAGAGGGTATTACCAATATAAGATTGGGTATGTTTCTTGAAATAGCCACAACCACCGGCGCTGTTTTGGGCGCCTATATTGCAGTGTATACGCCTGTTAATACCATCGCCATTATATTTGGGTGTATTCTTATATTTTCAGCCTATATCTCATTAAAAAAGACAAGTGAAACTATACAACAAACCGACAAAAGCAGGTTAGCCCGTACTTTTAAATTAAATGGTACCTATCCTACTCCCGAAGGTGAAATTGCTTACACGGTAACCAATGTAGTAGGTGGATTTTTTACCATGGCTGGAGCAGGCTTACTCTCTGGTTTATTAGGTGTTGGCTCCGGTGCACTAAAAGTGTTAGCAATGGATAATATTATGCGTATCCCTTTTAAAGTATCTACCACCACCAGTAATTTCATGATTGGCGTAACTGCTGCAGCAAGTGCGGGCATTTATTTGTACAGGGGCTATATAGATCCGGGTCTTTGCTTACCCGTTACATTGGGTGTATTAGGCGGCGCTTTGCTGGGTTCCAGATTTTTAACCAATGCCAAAACCAGCAAATTGAGAAATATTTTTGCTTTTGTTATTATTGCTATTGCCTTAGAAATGTTATACAACGGGTTTACCAAAAAATTTTAAACCATGCGTAAAATATTACAGGATGATGATTTAGAATATGCAATGGGCAATCTTTTAAGGTTAGGTGTTATTATTTCATCTGCCATTGTTGCTATTGGGGGAATTATTTACTTATATAAACATGGTATGCACTTGCCTGAATATGCTACATTTATAGGTAACAAAAGCATGTTTAATTCTGTTTCAAAAATAATAACAGGCTTAAAAGAATGGAAAGGACAGGCTATTATACAATTAGGTATTCTTGTTTTAATTTTTACGCCTATTGCCAGAATTACATTTTCGTTTATTGGCTTTTTAATTGAAAAAGATTTGCTCTATATGCTACTTACATTAATTGTATTAGCCATTATTACCTTTAGTTTATTAGCCGGTACCAATATTGTGTAAAAAAAGTAAACGAAACTTTTTGATATATCCATTACTGAACCCTTATTTTTGCTAAAAATTCATCAAAATGGAAAATAAAACCTCAACCGGAAAATACTGGATATTATTTTTACTTTCTTTGGTGCTAATTATTATTATGTTAATTTCTCCCGATGTTCGCCCCTATTTCTGGTTGGCTTTACCTTTGGTGTGTACCTTTTTTGTAAAAGCATTAGACGTTATTTAAAAAAATCGTTAAAAATTAACGTCATTATCTTTTCAAGATTAAAAACTTTTCATATTACCGAAAACTTTTAATCAGGCGCAAGTGGTGTGTACGCTTTGAATGGGGTGTTGTTATAATACCCATATTATCAATTGCATCTATTTTCACATAACCGGAAGCATGAATAATAGTATATGCGTTCAACAAAATACCAACATGGGTAATACGGCCTTCTTCATTATCAAAAAATGCCAAATCGCCACACTTAGCCTCTTCCAAAAAGCCAATACTATTGCCTAATTCGGCTTGTTGATAAGCATCTCGCGGCAATACAACATGAAATAGTTTAAATACTTGTTGCGTAAACCCACTACAATCTATTCCAAAAACCGATTTCCCGCCCCACAAATAAGGTGTTCCCAAAAAAGAATAACTAATTTGTTTGATATTTTTTTCGGTAAAATAAAGAGCAGCAGGTGGCTGTGATATTTGAAATGAAATGTCAAAAAAAGGTAAAATTATAGCCTTATTATTCCAGGGTGTGCCTAAACTTACACATATTGCCTGTTGATGAATATACACCTCATTTAAAGCTTGTTGATGCCATCCGGATGTTTCCGGTAAAGTATCTGTTTCTACCAATTGTATGATTTGGCACCAACCTTCATATCCATCGTACAAACATTTTACTTTTACAAAATCAGGTAACACCTCTAAAATTACAACAGCCTCTAACAATAATAATTGGCTTACCATTTCACTTTTATGTGAAGGTTCTTTCCTAACGGGGGCAACAGCAACAATACAAACTGCAAAACGCATTGAATCAATTTTTAGCAATTTATGGATTTAACAGAAATGCGCATCTAAATAAAAATGCTTATTTTAAGATTGTGAAGTTGAATAAGTACCAACATATCAACGATGAAGCTTTGCTACAGCAGTTTTATGCTGATAGCAACACAGAATGGATAGGTGTTTTATTGGAAAGATACACGCTGCTTTTATTGGGAACCTGTATGAAGTATTTAAAAAATCAGGAAGCGGCAAAAGATGCCGTACAACAAATCTTCTTAAAAGTAATATCAGAATTACCTAAATACAAAGTACAATATTTTAAAAGCTGGATATACATGATTGCCCGCAATTATTGCCTAATGCAGTTAAGAGATAAAAAAGTTACTTACCTGCTTCAGGAAGAGATACCAATAGCTGATATGGAGAGTGATGTAACAGCAATGATAGAAAAAGAACAATTGTTGCAAAGTATTGAGCACTCATTAGATTATTTAAATGAAGAACAAAAAAAATGCATCACACTTTTTTATTTGGAAAAGAAAAGTTACAGAGCCATTGTAACCATTACCGGATATAGTATTTTACAGGTAAAAAGCCATATTCAAAATGGCAAAAGAAATTTGAAATTATTGGTTGAAAAAAAACAACATTTACCAGGAAAGCAGCATAAATAAAATTTTCCATGCTATATTTTTAAGCAGATAAACATGACACAGCGTACAAAACATCAATTTTCAATTTCTGAAGATACTATACTTCACTATCTGGAAGGTAATCTTACAGATGAGGATATGCATGCATTTGAAGAAGAAATGGAGGCTTCTGATTTTTTAAGGGAAGCAATAGAAGGTTTAGAAAATTTTGCAGATAAAAAGGCATTAAGAGCAGCCGTAAAGCAATTACAAAAACAATTAGAAAAAAGAACCAGCCATTCCAGAAAAAAAAGATACCAGCTTTTCCAACAACATCAGTTACAAAACATCATCCTTGTTGTAGTAATACTATTATTAATATTTCTTGGTGTTGTTGTGGTGCGTTTTTTAAAGTTTCATCCCCTCCTAAAATAACTGGCAATAAAAAAGCTACCCGAAAATAAGGAGTAGCTTTTTTAGGTTAATCATTAATTACCAATACCCGAGCTGTACCATTACGATGCGCAAAACCCGCAGGATAGCCAAACCGTTACCCCTGCCAGTGTTGCCGCCACCGGTACCAGGGTTAAAATTTATGAAGGCGTATTAGCCCAAATGAATTTTATTGACTGGTTAGCCGGTACTTACAATAGCTATACCATCAATTTTAAATTACAAGGTGGTAGTGGTTATTATCCGTTGTAGAAAAATTTCATTGAAGTAGCAAATAGCATAAAAGTTGGGTTTACATTAAAAAGTATTTTTAAAATATTCGTTTATTCCGCTTTGGCAATTGAACGAATCGAATAAAATCATTAAAATATTTATAATTAAATTAAAAATTGATAATTTTTTTACTTTAGATTTTTGTAACAACATTAAAATAAAAATATGAAAAAGAAGTTTTTATTGATTTTGACAATTTGCCTCAGCCTAATAGCATTGAATTCTTGTAAAAAGAACGCAAATGAAATTATAAACGATGATAAAAACGATATAATTAATAGTGTCTCAAATTGGGTTGATTATTTAAAAACAAATAATATAGACATAAAGACAATTAATAATTTAAGAGATTCAATGGATTTTTCTTGTACACAAAAAATTCAATTATCGAAATAGAGAGTACTATTTTTAATTAAGTTAAAAAGCAACGACTCAGAAAGCCGTTTTTGTGCTTTTATAAAAGGGGTTGACTACATAAAAACTTATGGTATATTAACAGTTAATAACTCCAATCCAAAGTACTGTTTTCAAAATATTAAAAGTATCATTAGCGTTGCGTTATAAATCGAACATATTCAATTGGTTATGATTTTGTTCTTTGAAATATTGTAATTGAGTCTGCTGAAACAGTTGATTTATGGGCATTCTTTCGAAAATGGATATGCTTA
>JAKAKY010000049.1 GCA_021824365.1 Bacteroidota bacterium
CGATTGAAGTAAATCGTTTTCAGTAGTTTTGGTAGTTTTCATTGACTCAGAAAGTTTAGCAATAAGGTCTAATTTATGATTCGGGCTCAATTTTTTAAGTAGCTTGAAGTAACTTTCAATTAAGTTAATATTGATATCAGCAGGTTTCATAATTCTATGGATGTTTTACGTACAAATGTAACTAAAATGTACTTGTAAGTAAATGTTTCCTGAATCCTCTTTATTATGCTGCAATCTAGTTTTGAAATTGCCGATTTAATAAGAAAAGTATCCTTTTGTGATTGTTTACCTTTCAATGAACCTACTTTAAGAAACAGAGAAATTTTAAAAATAAATTTGAAAACGCATGTTAAATGTTGTATATTCATTTTTCAGTTGTAAATCGGTTATTCATTCGTATTTTTTTCTTTAAGCATTATAATACAACCATAACATTGTAATACCATATGCAACATCCCATCAAAGTGATCATTACCGGCGCAACAGGAATGGTGGGCGAGGGGGTATTGCATGAGTGTTTACAATCTGATGCGATTGCGGGGGTGCTCATTATTAACCGGCGCCCAAGTGGCATAACACATCCCAAATTAACTGAAATAGTGCATGAAGATTTTATGGATGCAAGCCCATTAATGTCAGCAGTGAGTGGCTATGATGCTTGTTTTTTCTGTTTGGGTGTTTCATCGGTGGGAATGAAAGAAGCAGCATACAGCCGATTGACGTATGATTTAACCATTGACTTTGCCCGGCTACTCAGTAGCCAAAATCCCGTAATGACTTTTTGTTATGTTTCCGGTGCAGGTACAGATACTTCAGAAAAAGGGCGATTAATGTGGGCAAGGGTAAAAGGTAAAACCGAAAACGCATTGATGCAACTGCCTTTTAAAGCGGTGTTTTTGTTTCGTCCGGCCATTATTATTCCCACACCGGGCTTAAAAAACACCTTGAAATTGTACCATTATTTTGGCTGGTTAATACCAGTATTTAAAGTGATGATGCCTGATGGCATTTGTTCGTTAAAGGAAATTGGTGAAGCTATGATTCAGGTAACAATAACCGGAAATAAAAAAAAGATATTGGAGGTGAAAGATATAAAGCAGTTAGCTGCAAAATGTTTGACTACCTTATAAAATTTAAAATTCAATTGAAAAAAATGAAGCTATATCGAATTATAATTTTAATTCTTTTGGTTTCAGGACTATCAAAATGTAAAGTTGTCAATAAAGTAATTGTAGGTAAATATATTGAAACAGCTTTTGGAGATACGCTTCAAATTAATAATGATCAATCTTATGAATATCTTGAAAAATTAAATAATGGCACTTTAGGCTGGACACAAGGAAAATGGATTATCAAAAATCGAAAAATTTATTTTCAATGCGACCATCAACCGTTGGTGGGTTATCGGCTAAAAGTTAGACCGGATACTTTATTGCAAAACTTTCAAATAAAACTATTATTGGGGGATACAGATGAACCGATTAATATTGAAAATGTATGCCTTTTTAAGAACAATTTACATGTAGATGCCAATAATTTTAAGCAGTCAACGAATGTGGTAACAATTTTTACTACCAACTTCGATTCTATTGTAATACATACCAGCAATTTTACGCCATTAAGCCTTCCCAATATATTGAATACCAACCATGGCAATATTGCGCGGATTTATCCTGTTGAAAGATTGTATGCGTTAGATAAAGTACCCTTTTCTATTAACAAAAACATTTTGAAAAGTAGAAAAACGAAAGCATACCAAAATATTTTCCTGACATTTAAAAAAATAGATAACTGAACTTGCGTAGAAATTATTTTACACTGTTAGCATGAAACAACTAATTACCGGGTTCTAAATTGTGAAGAATGGTATCTTCAATCACTTTTGGGAAATGTGTATATTCCAAAGCATGCACTTTTTGTGCAATTTGTTCGGGCGTATCAGTTGGCGCAACTGCACAGGTAGCTTGAAAAATAGGGAGGCCATCATCATAATGTTCATTTACAAAATGTATGGTAATACCGGTTTCAGATTCACCGGCTTCGGCAATGGCCTGATGTACCTTAATACCATACATGCCTTTACCCCCATATTTGGGTAATAAGGCAGGGTGAATATTGATGATGCGATGCGGAAAAGCCTCTATAAGCGGCAGTGGCACTTTCCATAAAAAACCGGCCAAAATAATCCAGTTAATACCATAAGCCTGTATTTCGGCAACATAAGCATCTCTTTTTTGAAATTTTTCTTTTTCAATCAATAAAACAGGAATTTGGTATTGGCGGGCAATTTGAATTACCCCAGCCTGAGGATTATTGGTAACGATTAAAGGTATGGATATAGAAGGGTGCTGTTGAAAATAAAGAATTAAGTTGGCAGTATTAGAACCGGTACCGGAAGCAAAAACAGCGAGGCGTTGTTGGGAAGAATCGGATGTCATAAATGGTTAGTCTGTTTATTTGCAGATATAATACAATTAAGTGTATAGTGTTGAAACATGGTAGCACAACACAAAAATCTGCTTAATTTTTTAAATAAAAGCAGCCTCGCTTTGTACACAAATTTGTTGATGAATGTATGTATTAAAATGAAATAAAAATGGAACAATTCTTTGAAACCCGCGCCATTACTGACTAAAATTTTTTTTTAAACATTGAGTTTTTGTCAGCCCCGTGTCATATTTTTGCACTCGTTCAAGGATATTTTTCCACATTAGACCAACCAGATTGTGAATATGATACCTCATCGCATGATAATCCGAACTGTTGTCGCAGGAATTTTTGTTGTTTTTTCGTTTGCATTCGGTGGTAATTTAAAAGCCCAGGATGGCAAATCTTTATTCAGCCAAAATTGTGCATCCTGCCATGCCATTGATAAAAAGTTAGTAGGTCCTGCACTAATGGGTGTAGAAGACAGGTGGCCCAATAAGAAACATTTGTATGAGTGGATTCGGAACAATCAGGCCTTCTTAAAAACAGGCGATCCTTATGCTAATAAGTTGTATGAAGAATACAATAAAACAGCCATGAACCTGTTTCCACAATTAACCGATGCTGAAATTGGTGCTATTTTAAAATATATTACTGATTATAAACCGGCTACACCGCAAGCCGCAGGTGGTACTGCCACACAACCGGCTGCTGATAGCGACAATACTTTGTTATTTGGTATTTTAACGTTAATTCTGGCTGTTATTGCCTTTACCTTAATGCAGGTTAACAGTAACCTGAAAAAATTAACTGATAATAAAGAAGGTATTGAATCGCCGGAGCCGGTGCCTTTCTGGAAAAACAGAACTTATATTGCTTTTGTTACCATCTTACTCTTTTTGGCAGGCGGTTATTTAACTACCAAAGGGGCCATAGGTTTAGGGCGCAATATTAATTATGAGCCCAAACAACCTATTTTCTATTCGCACAAAGTACATGCCGGCATTAACCAAATAAACTGTTTGTATTGTCATAGTGGAGCATTAGATAGTAAATACTCTAATGTGCCATCTGTAAATGTTTGTATGAACTGCCACATGGCCATCAATGAATACAAGGGCGAAAAATTATATACTGCCGATGGCGATGAAGTAAATGGTACCGAAGAAATTAAAAAATTATACGAATACGCCAACTTTACACCCGGCCAGCCTTGGGATGCCAGTAAAGCAAAACCTATTGAATGGACCAAAATACACATGTTGCCTGCCCACGTTTATTTTAACCACTCACAACATACTCGTGTAGGTAAAGTGCAATGCCAAATTTGTCATGGTGAGGTTAATAAAATGGATGAAGTAAAACAGGTTTCTGAATTGAGTATGGGTTGGTGTGTTAACTGTCACCGTACTACGCAGGTTCAATTTAAAGACAATGGATTTTACAGCATTTATGAAAAATACCATCAGGACTTAAAAGATGGCAAATTAGATAGTACCAAAGGCGTAACTGTAGAGATGATTGGTGGTACTGAATGTCAAAAATGTCACTATTAATATTAAATTTCGAAAAGTATTGTTGGCTGTATCGACACGATAGTTTAATATAGTTAAACCGCATCAACGAAAAAATGTAGAGTGCCTGTTTCAGGCAATTTTACACCTAACAAAACAAATTATGGAGCAAAAAAAACACTGGCAAAGTTTTGGAGAGTTGAATAATTCTGAAGGTTATCAGCAATCAGCAAAAGATGAGTTTAAGCAAGATTTACCCGTGTGGGAAGATGATAAAGGTTTGTTTGATGCTGCTACTCCCCGTAGAGATTTTCTAAAATACTTGGGTTTTAGTACGGCCGCTGCTATGGTAGCTGCCAGTTGCGAAGTGCCTGTTAAAAAAATTATTCCTTTCGCTAATAAACCGGAAGATGTAATACCGGGTGTAGCTAACTATTATGCTACTACTTATGTACAGGATGGTGAGGCCGTAAGTGTAGTGGCAAAAGTGAGAGATGGCCGACCTATTAAATTAGAAGGAAATGAGCTAAGCCCAATTACTAAAGGCGGAACTTCAGCCAAGGTTCAATCGGCTGTATTAGACTTATATGATACTGCCCGTTTACGTTTCCCTACTATTGATGGTAAAGAAACTACTTTCGAAAATATTGATGGCGCCATTGGTAGCGCATTAAACGGATTGGGTGGTGCACCGGTGGTTATATTAACCACAACAGTGGTATCGCCTTCTTCAAAAGAAGTGATTAACCAGTTTATTGCCAAACATCCGGGTTCCCGTCAGGTAACATATGATGCCATTTCCTATAGCGGTATGTTATTGGCCAATGAAGCTACATATGGTAAACGCACCATTCCTTCTTATCGATTTGATAATGCCAAAGTAATTGTTAGTTTGGGCGCCGACTTCTTAGGTACCTGGTTAAGTCCTATTGAGTTTGCTAAACAATACGTAAAAAGTAAAAAAATTAATGAAAAGGCACCGGCAATGAGCAAACATTTTCATTTTGAAAGTGTAGCCAGTTTAACCGGTTCAAATGCTGATGAGCGTTACCTGCACCGCCCTTCTGAAATGGGTGCTGTTGCTGTAGCATTGCTCAACGCCATTAATGGTCAATCGGTAAATTTAAGTAATGCTGCTTTAAAAGAAGGTATTCAAAAAGCTGCTGCAGCTTTATTAGCCAACAAAGGGAATGTACTGGTAGTAAGTGGCAGTAATGATGTAAATGTTCAAATAGTAGTTAATGCCATTAATGAGGTATTACAATCCGGTGGTAAAACCATCGACTGGTCTGGTACCTACAATACTTATCAGGGTATTGATACCGATTTTGCCCGTTTGGTAGAAGATATGAATGCCGGAAGTGTAGGTGCTTTATTAATTATAGGCCCCAATCCGGCCTATACCTGGTTTGATAGTGCCCGTTTTGTATCGGGAATGAAGAAACTGAAATTTGCTGTTTCATTCAGCCCTAAAAATGATGAAACAACGCAATTGTGTAAATATGTAATTCCTAATCACCACTTCTTAGAAAGTTGGGGTGATGCGGAGCCTAAAACAGGTTATTATTCTTTGTTACAACCCACCATCTATCCTTTATTTAAAACCCGCCAATGGCAAGATAGTTTGTTAAAATGGAATGGCGCTACCACTGATTATTTAGGTTTTTTGAAAACCTATTGGAGTACCAAAGCCGGTGGCGAAAATGGCTGGAACAAGGCATTGCAAGATGGTGTACTGAACCCACTTACTGAACCTGCCATGTTAGGAGCTGCCTTTAATAGTGGTGCTGTTAGTGGTGCATTAGCCGCTATTGCTGCTAATAAAAAAGGTGGAAAAGTGGAGGTGGTGCTTTATCAAAAAGTAAGTATGGGAGCCGGTCAAACCGCTTCTAACCCCTGGTTACAAGAAATGCCAGACCCTATTACCCGTGCTACCTGGGATAACTATATTATGATGTCTCCGGCCATGGCCAGAACATTATTAGATATTGATTTAAATATTGCCCGTGAAGCTGATAATTATGAAGTTACACCTGCCAAACCGGTAGTAAAAGTTACGGCTAACGGAAAAACAGTAACCTTACCTGTATTAATTATTCCCGGTGTTCATCCCGATACCATTGGTATTGCAGTAGGTTATGGACGTACAAAAGAAATTGGAAAAGCGGCAGAAGGAATTGGCCAAAATGTATTTCCATTTGCCAATATGAGTGGTACTACTTTAAGTTATGCGGTAATAGATGCTACGGTTGAAAAAACAGGCAATACCTATCCGGTTGCTTTAATGCAAACCCACAATGTGTACGATACACCACAAGGAAAACGTACGGAGGTAATGAAAGAATTAACCCTAACTGAGTTTAAAAAAGATCCGGAAGAGATTATTAATGACCGTGAAAAAGAACTGGCTCCTTTTGGTGGATTGGCTAACTACGAAAAAGAAGGAACCATTTATCCCTATTTTGATAAACCCGGTATTCACTGGGGAATGAGTGTAGATTTAAATTCCTGCACCGGTTGTGGCGCCTGTGTAATTGCCTGCCATGCAGAAAATAATGTACCGGTAGTGGGTAAACCCGAAGTATTGCGTTTCCACGATATGCACTGGTTGAGAATTGACCGTTATTATAGTGGTAATCCCGACAATCCAAAAGTGGTTTTCCAACCTTTAATGTGTCAGCAGTGCGATAATGCCCCTTGTGAGAATGTGTGCCCGGTAGGTGCCACCAACCACAGTAGTGAAGGGTTGAACCAAATGGCTTATAACAGGTGTATTGGTACCAGGTACTGTGCTAATAACTGTCCTTATAAAGTACGTCGTTTTAACTGGGCCGATTATACCGGTTCTGATAGCTTCCCTGATAACCAGAAAGGTATTGTGAATGATGTGGTATTGATGATGAATGATGGCTTGTCCCGCATGGTATTGAATCCTGATGTTACTGTTCGTGCCCGTGGTGTAATGGAAAAATGTACTTTCTGCGTTCAAAGACTGCAGGAAGGAAAATTAAAAGCTAAGAAAGAAAGCCGGCCTTTAATCACCGGTGAAGATAATAAATGGGATGTAAGAACTGCTTGTCAACAAGCTTGTCCAACAGATGCTATTGTATTTGGTAATGTAAACGATTCACACAGTGCCATTACTATTACCCGTCAGGAAAACAAATTAAGAATCTTCAAATCATTAGAACAGTTGCACGTATTACCCAATGTAAACTATTTGGCAAAAGTGCGAAATGTAGAAGAAGCCACCGAGAAAGCAGAAGGATAATAAAGATTGTTTCAGTAAAATGGAATAAAGTATACTTTGAAAATGTAAACAAAGTTCCCTGAAATTAAATTTTAGGAACGCAAAACAGTAAGAAGCAATGCATTTAAAGTACGAATCGCAATTAAGAGAGCCGTTAGTGAATGGCAGGAAAACCTACCATGATGTTACGGAAGAAATTATTCGCCCTATTGAGGCAAAGCCGGGCAGGCTTTGGTATATGGGTTTTTATATAGCCGTAGCTTTACTACTATTTGGCGTATATAGCGTATATCGCGATATAACATATGGTATTGGCCAATGGAACCTGAATAAAACCGTGGGTTGGGGTTGGGATATTACCAACTTCGTATGGTGGGTAGGTATTGGTCACGCCGGTACTTTGATTTCAGCTATCTTATTACTGTTCCGTCAGGGCTGGCGTACCGGTGTAAACCGTGCTGCTGAGGCTATGACCATTTTTGCAGTGATGTGTGCCGGACAGTTCCCCATCTTCCACATGGGCCGGGTATGGTTGGCATTTTTCATTATGCCTTACCCCAATTCCAGAGGTCCGGTTTGGGTTAACTTTAACTCGCCATTGTTGTGGGATGTGTTTGCAATTTCTACTTACTTTACCGTTTCTGTTTTATTCTGGTATAGTGGTTTAATACCCGATATGGCAACGGTACGCGACAGAGCTAAAACCAAATTGCGTAAATATTTATATGGTGTAGCTGCTTTTGGGTGGACAGGCTCTACCAAACACTGGCAAAGAATTGAATCCTTATCATTGGTATTGGCAGGTTTGGCTACACCGTTGGTACTTTCCGTACATACCATCGTATCTATGGATTTTGCCACCTCTGTTATTCCGGGATGGCATACTACCATATTCCCGCCTTACTTTGTGGCCGGTGCGGTATTCTCAGGCTTTGCCATGACGCAATCATTGCTGTTAGTTGTTAGAAAAGTATATCATTTAGAGAACTATATTACCATTGGCCATATTGAAGCGATGAACAAAATTATTGTTCTTACCGGTTCTATTGTAGGAGTGGCATATTTAACTGAATTGTTTATGGGTTGGTACAGCCAAAGCAAATATGAAGGCTATACTTTCTGGTACAGCAGAGCTAATTTGTTTAGCCCTTATGGCTGGAGCTATTGGGGTATGATGACCTGTAACGTAATGGTACCTCAAATATTTTGGTTGCGTAAAGCAAGAAGAAACATCTTCATCACTTTCTTTATCTCTGTTTTGGTAAACGTGGGTATGTGGTTTGAACGTTTTGTAATTATTGTAACCTCTATTTATAGAGACTACCTGCCTTCTTCCTGGTCTGTTTACTACAGCCCCACCATTTGGGAAATTGGTTTCTATTTAGGAACATTTGGCTTGTTCTTTACCTGCTTCTTCTTATTTAGTAAATATGCTCCGGTTATTGCCGTGCATGAAATTAAATATGTATTGAAAACCAGCGGAGAAAGCTATAAGAACACAATGGGGGCTATTGAAAGAGAACCCGTGGAGGAGTTTGCTCATGAATATGCGCATTAATTCCAAACAAATAATGAGCAATTGTGTGCATTAATTATTGAAGACCTAAATTAATTATATGGCTAAAAAGAAATTTGTTGTAGGCTGTTTTGATAACGAGGAAGCATTATTTCCTGCTGTAAAAAAAGTACGTACAGCCGGTTATAAAATCAGAGATGTATATACGCCATTCCCCGTACATGGATTAGACCATGCCATGGGATTAAGAGAAACCAGCTTACATACTGCCGGTTTTATTTATGGTATTACAGGAACTGCTACTGCTTTGGGCGGTATTAGCTGGATATTAACTTATGATTGGCCACTGAATATTGGTGGTAAACCCCATTTCGCTTTACCCGCATGGATACCTATTATTTTTGAGTTAACCGTATTATTTGCAGCAGTGGGTATGGTGTATACATTTTGTTATTTATGCCAATTAGCACCATTCGTAAAAAAACATCATTTTCACCCAAGGGCAACTGATGATTTATTTGTAATGGTGATTGAATGCACTGATAAAACAAATGTTGACGATCTGAAAGGGTTCTTAACCAGTAATGGCGCTATAGAAACAGATGTACAAGTGGCTGAAGAAGGCTGGTGGTGGGGTCGTTATGATAAGGACGACGAAAAAACATTAGAAAAAAAAATTGTTGCTGCTTAATTAATTTGAACTGATTTACAATGAAAAAACTATCTATTTTAATCGTTTTATTCTCTGCAACCGCTGTTTTATTCAGTTGTAGTGATATCAAGCGCAAACCCAACCGCATTTATATGCCCGATATGTTTTACAGCAGGGCTTATCAAACATATACAGACCATAGTAATTTAACCAAAGAAGGTATTTTTTACAATGAAAAGCCTGTAACCGGCACCATAGCACGTGGAGAAGACATGCCATTTCCTTTGGCAAAAGATGCACCTGGCGACACCACCAACTATGCCGCCTCTAAATTGGTGAAAAGCCCTATTGACTCATTAACAACGGCACAGTATGTGGAAACTGAAAGACTTTTCTTAGTCAGCTGCGCTATTTGCCACGGTACTAAATTAGATGGTAATGGCCCATTGTATAAAGGTGGCGAAGGTCCATATCCTGCAAAACCGGCTCAATTGGTGGGTGATGCTAAATATGAAGCCATGCCCGAAGGACAAATGTTTTATTCAGTGGAATATGGTAAAAACTTAATGGGCAGCTATGCTTCTCAGTTAAGCAGGCAACAGCGCTGGCAAATTATTCGTTATATCAAAATGAAGCAGGCCGAAGGTAAAGCAAATGGTGCAACGGCAAGTAAATAATTAAATTGATACTGCATCCATCAAAATAATAAATGAGTTACAATGTCAGAACAAACTTTAGACTTTAAAGAGCAATTCGAGGTTCCATCCAAAATGAAAACATGGTCATATGCCTTAATAGGAATAGGCTTGCTGGCCTTTATAATCGGATTGTTTACAAAAGGCACCGGAACCAATGAAGAAAAAGCCATATTTATGGGTACCATTATGTACAACACCATTTTCTGGACCATGGTATGTAATGCTGCTATGTTCTTTATTTGTGCAACAACATTAGCAATGGGGGGCTGGCAAATAACGTTTAGAAGAGTAGCAGAAGCTATTTCAACCCTTGTACCTGTATTTGGAATTATTACTTTGATTGTATTGTTTTACATTGTTTTAACAGGTAACCACGAAATTTACCATTGGTTAGATGCCAAACAAGTAGCTGCTGATGCAATATTAAAAGGTAAATCAGGCTTTTTAAATGTAAAATTCTTTGTAATCTGGTCAATACTGGCAGTTGGTTTGTGGAGTTTATTGGGTTGGAGAATGCGTAAAATTAGCAGCGAGGCCGATATTGAACCCATGGATTTCAATTCAGGCAATACTTATGTTTGGAAAAATACCGTTACTGCAGGATTATTCATTGTATGGTTTGCTTTAACAGTGGGTTCAACTTTACCCTGGTTATGGTTAATGAGTATTGATGCACATTGGTACAGCACCATGTATAGCTGGTATGTTTTTGCGAGTACTTTTGTGGCAGGGGTTGCATTAATTACATTGTGGGTAATTTATTTAAAAAACAAAGGTTATTTAGAATATACCAATCAGGAGCACTTGCACGATTTGGGTAAATTTATTTTTGCATTTTCTATTTTCTGGACTTATTTATGGTTCTCTCAATACATGCTGATATGGTATTCTAACCAACCGGAAGAAACTGTTTATTTTAAAGGAAGAGTACAAGGCCCCTATAAAGGCATCTTTTTCTTAAACGTAATTATCAACTTTATTTGCCCACTCTTAATTTTAATGAAGCGTTCTTCAAAAAGAAACTATACCTTAATGACATTTATGGCGGTATTAATTCTATTTGGCCACTGGATTGATTTTTACCAAATGGTAATGCCCGGCATAAGTAAAGACCACGTTTCTTTGGGCTGGTTCGATTTCGGTATCCTGGCTTTATTCATTGGTTTAATGATTCATTTTGTGGGTAAAGCGCTGGCCTCAAAACCATTAATCGCAAAATACAATCCATTCTTAAAAGAAAGTATTGTATACCATACATAGAAAGCACTTTATAATATTGAAACTGAATTGAAATTTTAATTGTAGTGTTATGACAATCTTTTTAACGATAACAGTAATTGTGTTGGTGTTTTTGGTAATTTTTCAAATTGCCAAAGCCAGTGAGTATGTGGGCATTTTAAAAGGCGAAAAAGAAACACGCCAGCAAGCCAATAAAATTAACGGCTTTTTGATGGTGGGCTTTTTAGTATTAGGGTTAATTGGTTTATACTGGTGTGATGAATTGTTGTTTAAGAAAACATTATTGGCGCATCCCTCTGCCAGTGTGCAGGGCGAAAAAGTAGACTCTATTCTTTGGATTACTTTGGTTATTACCGGTGTAGTGTTTTTAATTACGCAAATCTTATTATTCTGGTTCTCCTTCCGATATCAGGAAAAAGAAAATAATAAACCTTTCTTTTTCCCTCATAACAACAAATTAGAAGTATTGTGGACCGTAGTTCCCGCCATTGTTTTAACCGTATTAGTCATTATTGGATTAAGAGATTGGTTTTATTTTACCGGCGATGCACCTAAAAATGCGATGGTTGTTGAAATAACCGGCAAACAATTTGGTTGGATTTTTCGTTACCCCGGTGAAGATGGAATTTTAGGAAAAAAATTTTTTAAAGAAATAGATCCTGCTACAAACTCTTTGGGTTTAATTTGGAAAAACGATAGCACCTTGCACTTAAAAGATGATCCCGCCACACACGATGATATTGTAATGGAACAAACCTTATATCTGGTGAAAGGCAAACCGGTAAAATTTATTATTGGTTCAAGAGATGTAATTCATGATGTAGGTTTACCTCAGTTTCGTTTAAAAATGGATGCGGTACCCGGTATACCCACTACTATGTGGTTAACGCCAAAATACACCACAGAAGAAATGCGTAAAATAACCGATAATCCAAATTTTGATTACGAAATTGCTTGTGATCAGTTGTGTGGTAATGGCCATTACTCCATGAAAGGAATTATTAAAGTGGTGAGCCAGGAAGATTTTGATGTTTGGATGGCGAAACAAAAACCCTATTATTATCTGGCTTTCCCTGATAAAGATCCGGACAATAAAAAAGTTGATAGCACAGCAAAACCCACTATGGCAGCCGGGCAATTAATGAATAAAGCAGTGGCTAAAAATTAATTTTCATAGAACCGAATTGTTTGATTTGTTGTTAAAGAAGAACTTTTAAATATGTAAAGTTATGAGTAACGAAATTGCATTGGGAGCAGGCGCCGGACTTAGTACCGAATTAGCATCCGGGCATCATGAGCATCATGAACACCACCAGTCGTTTATTACAAAGTATGTTTTTAGTACCGACCATAAAATGATCTCTAAGCAATTCCTCATTACAGGAATTATTTGGGCATTTTTGGGTGGATTAATGAGTGTATTATTCCGTTTACAATTAGGTTATCCGGATTCCCACTTCTATTGGTTACAGGATGTATTAGGAAAATTTTGGGTAGAAGATGGCCGTATTACTCCACAAGCCTATTATGCATTGGTTACTATACATGGAACAGTAATGGTTTTCTTTGTATTAACTGCCGGCCTTAGCGGCACTTTTGCCAATTTTTTAATACCCCTGCAAATTGGTGCTCGTGACATGGCTTCTCCGTTTATGAATATGTTATCTTATTGGTTCTTCTTAGCTGCCGGTTTGGTAATGTTATCTTCTTTATTTGTAGAAACAGGCCCTTTTAGTGGCGGTTGGGTGGCTTATGCTCCATTAAGCGCTTTGCGTGATGCTTCACCGGGCTCTAAATCAGGAATGGATTTGTGGTTAATTGCCATGATTTTATTTGTGGTATCATCACTACTGGGTGGTTTAAACTATGTAGCTACTATCTTAAATATGCGTACTAAAGGTATGAGTATGACAAGACTGCCCTTAACCATATGGGCTTTGTTTTTCACAGCTGTTATTGGTATTCTTTCTTTCCCGGTTTTATTTTCAGGTTTTATTTTACTAATTTTTGATAGAAACTTTGGTACCAGCTTTTATTTGTCTGATATTTTCATTAATGGAGTAGGCGCATTGCCTAATGAGGGTGGAACCGCTATTTTATACCAACATTTATTCTGGTTCTTAGGCCACCCTGAAGTATATATTGTATTGTTACCTGCAATGGGTATGGCATCAGAAATTATGTCGGTAAATTCCAGAAAACCTATTTTTGGTTATATGGCCATGATAGGTTCTTTGTTTGCCATTTGTATACTTTCTTTCTTAGTGTGGGCACATCATATGTTTGTATCCGGGTTAAATCCTTTTGTGGGTTCAGTTTTCGTATTGTTAACCTTACTCATTGCGGTTCCTTCTGCTATTAAAGTATTTAACTGGTTAACTACTTTATGGCGTGGTAATATTCGTTTTACACCTGGCATGTTGTTCACCATCGGTTTTGTTAGTTTGTTTATTTCAGGTGGATTAACCGGTATTTGGCTGGGTGATTCTGCTTTAGATATTCATTTGCATGATACCTATTTTGTTATTGCACACTTCCACTTAGTTATGGGGGTGGCTTCTATGTTTGGTATGTTTGCCGGTATTTATCATTGGTTCCCGAAAATGTATGGCCGCTACATGAATAATACATTGGCATATATCCATTTTTGGATTACGTTGGCCGGTGCTTACCTTATTTTTTGGCCAATGCACTATGAAGGTTTAGCCGGTATGCCACGTAGGTATTATGATTATAGCAGTTGGGAAAGTTTTAAACAATTTGCCGATCTCAATCGATTTATAAGTACCGTAGTAATTATCACTTTTGCTACACAATTGTTGTTTATCTTTAATTTTTTCTATTCCATTTTCAAGGGCAGGAAAGTAACCACTAAAAACCCCTGGGGTGCAAACACTTTAGAATGGACTACGCCTATTAATCCGGGTCATGGTAACTGGGAAGGAGAAATTCCTGAAGTACACCGTTGGGCTTATGACTATAACAAAGATGGAAGAGAATTTATTCCGCAAACCGAACCGGTTGGCGCAGATGAAACGCAACATTAATTTCAATAACGAAGTGAAGTAATTATCTCGGCTTCACCTAAAATATGTGCAATGCCCTGAGATGTCAGGGCATTGGCTTTTATTAAAATGAACATGACAAAAACCATTGATACATCTACTTCTGTTTCATTTGCACTGGTTGCTAAAGTGAAGGACTATTTTCAGTTAATGAAATTTACCCTCAGTTTTACGGTAGTGTTTTCATGTGTTATCTGTTACCTGATGGCGCCGAAAGTAGTTGCTTACAATTGGGGGATGATTATTTTATTGTTTGTTGCAGGGTTATTAATAACAGGTAGTGCCAATGCTATTAACCAGGCCGTTGAGAAAGATACGGATGCTTTAATGAAACGAACCTTAAAACGGCCTGTTGCCAGTGGCAGAATGCGTGCAGAAGAAGCATATATCTTTGCCTTCATTAGCGGCGTATTTGGCGTGGCCATGATGTGGTATTTCTTCAATCTCTCATCGGCATTACTATCTGCCTTCAGCTTGTTTTTATACGCTTTTATTTATACGCCATTAAAAAAAATAAATTCTATCGCCGTTTTAATTGGCGGATTTCCGGGTGCATTGCCCTGTTTAATTGGCTGGGTGGCTGGTCAGGATGCCTTTACTGCCGGTGGCTGGGTTTTATTTGCTATTCAGTTTTTATGGCAGTTTCCGCATTTTTGGGCCATTGCCTGGGTAGCACATAACGATTATACAAAAGCTGGTTTTAAACTGTTACCCAACGAAAAAGGGCCAACTAAATTTACGGCACTACAAACCATTATGTACAGTGTATTAATGATTCCGGTGGGCTTGTTACCCGCTTATTTGAATATGTCCGGACAAGTGAGTATGTGGATTTTATTAGCCTGTAATCTTTTTATGGTAGTTCAGTCGGTTTTGTTGTATAGAGAAATGACCGTAAAAGCAGCGCGAAGAGTAATGTTTAGTAGTTATATTTATTTACCAATAGTATTATTTGCATTATTAGCCGATAAAATACCCGGCGCATAATAGTTATTAATTCAATATTTTAATTGACGATGTGATGATGGCAATAACAGAAACTTCAAACCGTAGTAAAAAAATTCATCCACATAAATTTTTAATGTGGATGGGTATTGGCAGCATTTGTATGATGTTTGCCGGATTAACCAGTGCTTATATTGTTAAGAGAAACCAGGCTAATTGGGAAGATGTACAATTATCGCCTGTTTTCATGTACTCAACTGCTGTTATCATTTTGAGCAGCATTACCATGTACCTGGCATTAAAAGCATTTAAGGCGAGAGAAATGCCCAAGTACAAAAACCTAATTTCTATAACCGTTATATTGGGTTTGGCTTTTGCTTATCTGCAATACATCGGTTTTAAAGCAATGGCCAATCATGGGGATTTATTATTGGGTCCGGGTAGTAATGCAGCCGCTTCATTTTTAGTAGTAATTATAGGATTACATACACTGCATGTATTAGGTGGTGTGATTGCATTATTGATAACCTT
>JAKAKY010000050.1 GCA_021824365.1 Bacteroidota bacterium
CAAAAAAGAATTTAATATTTACAGTAGGTTGAATTTTTTGTTTTTGTAAAACTATGTAAGCCTGCAATATAGCCATAACACCGGCTTTATCATCAGCAGCACCACGAGCATAAATTCTATAATTATTTTTCAACTCATCTATTAATTGTTCCTTCGTCAATGCTGTACCGCCTTCTTCTATCTTATCACTAAAAAAAGCGGGTTGAAAAGGATGTAGCCCTTTATGCCAGTTGGTACTATCCACAGGTTGGCCGTCATAATGCGCATAAAACACCAATGTTTGTTTGGCACCGGGAACCTTTACTTCACCATATACTACCGGTGGGGTAGTTTTACCTGAAAATAACAATTGCGTATTTTGTATGCCGGCCCGCTGCATTTCATGCAACAAAAAGGAAGCATTTTGCAATAAAGCATTTTTGATGACAGGTATATTTGGAATAGCAATAAAATCAATATACTGCTGCATAATGGCAGTTTTATTTTGCTGTTGATAATCACTAAACCAATGCAATGGATCCTGCTTTTGTGCATGTACTTGTACAACAACAAATAAAAAAAAGCAATGCAACACAATTATTCTTTTCATTTGCTTAATATATTTTATATGAGTTTGTCACAAAAAAACCATGCGTCAAAAAAATCAATGTGGTATCTCAGCTATCCTTCTACCCATTGATGCAAATTTTTTAGCACAGGCTTATGCGTAATAACTGGTGTTTAAATTTACATTCTTTTTTTCTGCTGACTCAATAATGGAATAATCAGATAAAATAAGCGGATGATCTTTCTTCACGCAAACATCGTGTTCAAAATGTACAGAAACCTTACCATCTCTTGTTCTAACAGTCCAACCATCTTTTTCTGTATATATTTCTTTTGTTCCCAAATTAATCATGGGTTCAATAGCCAATACTAAATTTTCTTTTAGTTTAGGGCCATTACCGCGTTTGCCATAGTTGGGTACTTGTGGGTCTTCATGTAATGACCGCCCTAATCCGTGCCCCACTAATTCACGAACTACACCATAGCCCATTTTTTTTTCAGTATGTTCCTGGATGGCAAAAGAGATATCGCCCACTCTGTTTCCTACAATGGCTTTTTCTATTCCTTTATACAAACTTTCTTTGGTAATTTTTACTAATTGTACAACTTCAGGCGCCACTTCACCCATGATAAACGTATAAGCATGATCGCCATGCCATCCATTTAAAATAACTCCCATATCAATGGAAACAATATCCCCTTCCTGAATAGGTGTTTGGTTTGGAAATCCATGTACCACCACATCGTTCACAGAGGCGCATACTGAGTATGGATAACCATGATAATTAAGAAAAGAGGGAATAGCTTTATGGTCTTTTACAAATTCAAAACAAAGCTTATCTATTTGTAGGGTAGTAATGCCGGGTTTTAGAAATAATGCAATTTCAGTGAGGGTTTTACTAACCAACATGGCAGCCTCTTTCATCAATGCAATTTCCTGTTCGGTTTTAGCATATATCATATTTACATTATTTCTTTGTGGTACTTAAAAATAAAATTAATTGTTTTCGTCAAATGTATGAACACATTTATCAATAAAAAAAACCTGCTGAGCGAAAGCCCAACAGGTTTATATTGTAAAAAAAAAATTTAACATTACAATACAGAAGATGTTACACCTTGTCTTCCTTGTATTCTACCACCACCTGTCATTAAACCATCATACTGGCGCATTAATAGGTAGGTTTCTATTTGTTGCAGTGTATCTAAAATAACTGCTACCATAATTAACAATGAGGTACCACCATAAAAAGTACTAAAAGAACTGGTTACGCCCAATTTCTGAGCAAATCCGGGCATAATACCCACAATGGCTAAGAAAATAGCGCCGGGCAGGGTAACTTTATCCATAATGGCTCCAATATAATCGGTAGTTGGCTGACCGGGTTTAACACCGGGAATAAACCCATTGTTACGTTTCAGATCTTCTGAAATTTGCTTAGGATTAAATATTAAAGCGGTATATAAGAAAGTAAATCCAATCACCATTACACCATAAATCAGCATATACCATGGATTACTATGGTCATTGAATATTTTGATAATCCCTTTTGCAGAATCAATGTTAGTAAAAGAAACAAGCGTAGGTAAAAACATAATTGCCTGAGCAAAGATGATAGGCATAACACCTGCACTATTTACTTTTACGGGTAAAAATTGTCTGGCTCCACCAAACTGACGATTGCCTATAATTTGTTTGGCATAATTCACGGGTATTTTACGAACACCTTGTACCAGAATAATTAAGCTCATGATTACGGCAACGAGTATGGCAATTTCAATTAAGAAAATTAATAATCCGCCACCTGCTTTTTCACTTTTAGCAGAAAATTCCTGGATGGTTGCCTGCGGAAACCGCGCTAAGATACCTACCATGATAATAATAGAAGTGCCATTTCCCAAACCTTTATCCTGAATTCTTTCACCCAGCCACATTACAAACAAAGTACCTGCTGAAAGTGTGATAACGGTGGTAAAAGTAAAGATGGTTCGGTCTAACAAAATGGCCTGGGCATATCCGCCTTGTGGGTTGGTTAAATAAGCAACATAGGCACCAGCCTGGAAGGCAGTTACAATTACGGTTAAATAGCGTGTCCACTGATTAATTTTATTTTGCCCACTGGTACCTTCTTTTTGAATTTTTTGTAATTGTGGTACCAAAATAGTCATTAACTGCATAAAGATAGAAGCAGAAATGTAGGGCATAATACCCAAAGCAAAAATGGATGCTTGTGTAAAAGCACCACCTGCAAAGGTATCAAACAAACCTAAAAGACCCTTATTCGCAGCATTTAATTTGGATTGATCTAATAAATTGGGATCAATACCCGGTAATACCACGTGGGTACCAAACCGGTAAACTAATATTAAAGCAAGCGTTACAACTATTTTGTCACGCAATTCTTCAATACCCCAAATATTCTTAATTGTTTTGATGAATTTTTTCACAAATACGGTTGTTATGAGATTAAAACCTAAAGCAATTCACACGCAAATAAATGCGCAGGGCAATATACAGTAAATTATTTAATTAGCTCTACAGTTCCGCCAACAGATTCAATGGCAGCTTTTGCTTTATCGCTAATAGCATTTACTTTAAAGTTTAACCTGGTTTTTAATTCTCCGTTACCCAGAATTTTAACTTTATCGGTTCTGTTAACCAATCCGTTAATGTATAAATTCTCTAAAGAAAATTCAGAAAAAGCATATTTCTCATTCAGGGTTTCAATTTGACCCAGATTGAATACTTTATATTCAACACGATTCATGTTTTTAAAACCACGTTTAGGCAAACGGCGTTGAATGGGCATCTGGCCACCTTCAAATGCGTTTTTACGTTGGTAACCTGCACGGCTTTGTCCGCCTTTGTTACCTTTTGTAGAGGTGCCACCTTTACCGGAAGCTTCACCTCTGCCTAATCTTTTTTGCTTGTGCGTTGCACCTTCTGCGGGTTTTAAATTGTGTAGTTTCATTTTATTTGATTTTGTACTTATCGGGGAATCGCCCCTCGCTTTATGAATAAATGGTAATGCTAAATGATATGTGAAGAATAATCACATAATGCATTTAGCATGAAACAATATTGTTATTTATTTAACTTCCTCTACCTTAACCAAATGGTTTACCTTATTGAGCATACCTAAAATTTGAGGAGTAGCTTCTACTTCTCGGGAAGCATTTAATTTATTTAATCCAAGTGCTTTTAAGGTTTTCTTTTGACGCTCTGACCTGTCGATTCCACTTTTAATTTGCGTAACTTTAATTTTTTTCATGATCTTCAGAATTTTTACCTCAGTTAAAAAGCTATAGTTTAGCCGTTAAAAACTTTAGTTAATTTTAAATTACGATTTTTAGCCACCTGAACGGGTTCACGTAATTCGGTTAAAGCTTTAATAGTAGCTTTAACAACATTATGGGGATTGGCCGAACCTAAACTTTTAGCCAACACGTCTGTAACGCCTGCACTTTCTAACACAGCACGCATACTTCCACCGGCAATTACACCAGCCCCATGTGCAGCAGGCTTAATTAATACTTTAGCAGCACCGGCTTTTGACCATTGTTCGTGAGGAATTGTTCCATGCATTACCGGAACTTTTACTAAATTTTTTTTAGCATCATCAATACCTTTCGCAATAGCTTCCTGTACCTCTTTTGCTTTACCCAATCCCTGGCCAACAATTCCTTTCTCGTTTCCTACTACTACTAAAGCAGAGAAGCTAAAAGTACGTCCGCCTTTGGTTGTTTTTACAACACGGTTAATTGTAACTACTTTTTCTTTCAGTTCAATATCGCCGGTTAGCTTTACTTTATTTTCAGTTATTTTAGACATGGACCTAAATTATTAAGTATTTGTTTAGATTAAAATTGAAGACCACCTTCTCTGGCGCCATCTGCTACACTTTTTACCCTTCCATGGTACAAATTCCCACCTCTGTCAAAAACACAAGTAGTTATTCCTAAGTCTTTCGCTTTTTGAGCAATAGCAGCACCAACCATTTTAGCTTTTTCAATTTTTGTTACTTTTTGTGCCACTAAATGCTTATCTCTTGAAGAGGCAGCAGCCAGTGTTGCACTATTTTCATCATCAATTAATTGTGCATAAATTTCTGCGTTACTTCTAAACACCGATAAACGTGGTTTAGTAGCTGTACCGGCAACTTTTTTACGAATACGGTACCTGATTTTTTGTCTTTGAACAAGTTTACTATTCATTGCTGTTTATTTTGTCTTCCGATACTGCCGGAAGTATCATTTATAATTGTTATTTACCAGCAGCTTTACCAGCTTTTCTTCTGATAATTTCATTACTATATTTTACACCTTTTCCTTTGTATGGTTCAGGTTTACGTAATCCGCGTATTTTGGCAGCTACCTGTCCTAATAATTGTTTATCAATACTTTCTAAAGTAATGGTAGGGTTTTTACCTTTTTCAGTAGCAGTAGCAACTTTTAATTCTTTAGGAACTTCAAAAATAATATTGTGCGAATAACCTAATGATAAGTCTAAAGTATTTCCCTGATTAGCTGCTTTAAAACCCACACCCACTAATTCAAGGTCTTTTCTAAATCCTTCAGTTACACCTTTTACCATGTTAGAAACCAAAGAACGGTACAAACCATGCATGGCACGATGGCGAATTTGTTCAGTGGGTCTTTTTAAATTTATTTCAGTTTCAGAAATTTCAATTACAATATCTCTGTCAACTGCTTGTTTCAATTCACCTTTAGGCCCCTTTACTGTAATTTCATTATCTTTTCCTACAGTAACGGTTACTCCTTTAGGTAGCATTACGGGTTGTTTTCCAATCCTTGACATAGTCGTTTCGTTTTTATAATTACAATTTAAGTTGTGTTCAGCCCCGACTAAAAAGCTTAATTATCTACTTAAATAAAAAAATGATTAATAAATATAACAAAGCACTTCACCGCCTACATTTTGTGCTTTAGCTTGTTTATCAGTTAATACACCTTTTGAGGTGCTAATAATTGCAATACCCAAACCATTAATTACACGTTTCATGTCAGTGGGTTTTGCGTATTGTCGTAAACCGGGCCGGCTAATTCTTTCTAAAGAACGAATAGCAGGTTGTTTACTGGCAGGATCATACTTTAGTGCAATTTTGATAATACCTTGTTTGGTATTTTCTTCAAATTTGTACTTTAAAATATAACCCTGCTCATATAAAATTTCAGTCATCCGCTTTTTTAAATTAGAAGCGGGTATTTCAACCAGTCTGTGGCCGGCCATTTGAGCATTACGAATCCTCGTTAAAAAGTCTGCAATAGGATCAGTTACCATTGTATATTAATTAAATGCTGTACTAAATTTTGTTTACGAAGTGGTTTAAATTACCAGCTTGCTTTAGTTACACCGGGAATTTTACCATTCAAAGCCATGTCTCTGAATATTACCCGGGATACGCCAAAATAGCGCATGTAACCACGTGGTCTGCCGGTTAACTGGCAGCGGTTTTTCAAGCGAACCGGTGATGCATTTTTGGGTAATAAATCTAAAGCAGCATAGTCACCTGCAGCTTTTAGAGCAGCACGTTTTTCTGCATACTTGGCCACCATTGCTTCTCTTTTTGCTTGTCTGGCTATGATTGATTTTTTTGCCATAATTTTTAAATTGATTCTAAACGGGCCAATAGCCCATATATAATTTTAGTTATTTTCTTTCTTTGCACTTTTGAAAGGCATACCCAATTCTTTCAACAGTTCGTATGCTTCTTCATTGGTTTGTGCTGTTGTAACAATGGTAATATCAAAACCGGTAATTTTATTCACTTTATCAATATCAATTTCCGGAAAAATGATTTGCTCGGTTACACCTAAAGTATAGTTACCACGGCCATCAAAAGCTTTATCACTAATACCTTTAAAATCACGTACACGGGGCAATGCAACTGATACCAACCTATCTAAAAACTCATACATTTTTTCACCACGTAAAGTAACTCTTGCTCCAATGGGCATGCCTTTACGCAATTTAAAGTTTGAAATGTCTTTTTTAGAATAAGTTGCTACTGCTTTTTGACCGGTAATTTGTTCTAACTCATTCACAGCTACATCTACCAATTTTTTATCGGTAACAGCGCCGTTCACACCACGGTTAATACAAATTTTTTCGATTTTAGGAGCCTGCATTACACTTTTATAAGCAAACTTCTTCATCAATACGGGAATTACTTCCTGGCGATATTTATCCGCCATTCTCGGAGTGTATTTAGTTGTACTCATTATTTAATAACCTCCCCTGATTTTTTAGATATTCTAATTAATTTACCTTCTTCCCTGCTTCTTTTAATTTTTGCAGGGCCGCCGGCTTTTGCATCCCAAAGCATTACATTACTGATATGAATGGGAGCTTCTATTTTTACGATACCACCTTTTGTATTTTGGGCATTAGGTTTGGTATGTTTTGTAACAATGTTTACTCCTTCTATAACAACACGTGCTTCGTCAATCAGAACTTCTAATACCTTTCTTGGTTTTTTTAAGTCCTTGTCTTCACCGGCAATTACTACAACAGTATCGCCTTTTTTGACATTAAATTTGGGTTTAAATCTTTTACTCATGGTATTTACCCTTTTATTGTATAACCCTTTTTTAAAGAGTTAGTTATTTGTTTTGTTACCAGCTTTTAAATCTATATTCGGCTTCGTTGCGTCGCACACTTGTACAGTTGATACGCTACGGAGTGATTTATAAAACCTCAGGTGCCAATGAAATAATTTTCATGTAACCTTTATCTCTTAATTCACGGGCTACCGGTCCAAAAATACGGGTACCACGTGGTTCATCTGCATTGTTTAATAACACAACAGCATTATCATCGAAACGAATATAAGAACCATCTTTTCTGCGTAATTTATTTTTGGTTCTTACTATTACGGCTTTGGATACAGTACCTTTTTTAATACCACCGGCAGGAATGGCATCTTTAACGGTTACCACAATTTTGTCGCCAATTTTGGCATAATCCTGGCCACTGTTTCCCAGTACTTTAATACAAAGTACTTCTTTAGCACCGCTATTATCAGCTACATTTAGTCTGCTTTCTTGCTGGATCATTGTTTAATAATTTGATAGTTAACAGGCTGCTATGAGCAGGCTATCGATAATAATGTTATTTGGCTTTTTCAATCACCTCTACTAATCTCCAACGTTTGGTTTTGCTTAGTGGGCGGGTTTCCATTATTTTAACCATATCACCAATTGTGCACTCATCTTTTTCATCGTGTGCATGGAATTTAGTCGTTTTCTTAACAAACTTTCCATAGATAGGGTGTTTTACTTTTCTTTCTACAGCAACGGTAATGGTTTTAGCCATTTTGTTACTGGTTACCACCCCAATTCTTGTTTTACGCAAATTTCTTTCAACCATTGTTAGCAATTTATTGGTTATTAAGCCATAGCTCTGTTATGTAATGCCGTTTTTAAACGGGCAATATCTTTTCTTAACTCACGAATACTCATTGGGTTTTCCAATGGAGAAATTGCGTGTGCAAATTCTAATTTCTTTAACCGAAGTGTATCTTCCTCAATTCTGGCTTTTATGTCAGATTCAGACAGCTCCTTCAGGCTCTTATTAAAATCAAATTTTTTTGCCATTGCAAATAATATTAAAATGTTTATTTTATGCTTGCAAATCTCTTCTTACAATAAATTTGGTTGCAATTGGTAATTTTTGTGCTGCCAAATGCAATGCTTCTCTGGCAACTGCTTCGCTTACACCATCACACTCAAAAATAATACGGCCTGGTTCTACTACTGCTGCCCAAAATTCGGGATTACCTTTACCTTTACCCATCCTTACCTCAAGTGGCTTACGAGTGATAATTTTGTCGGGAAATACTCTAATCCAAACATTTCCTTCCCGTTTCATAGCACGGGTCATGCTTTGTCTGGCTGCTTCAATCTGACGATTGGTTAACCAAATAGGTTCTAAAGCTTTTAATGCGAAGGAACCAAAAGCAATAGAGGTGCCTCTTTTAGCAACATTGCGAATGCGGCCTTTTTGTTGTTTTCTATGTTTACTTCTTTTTGGCTGTAACATTTTTTTGTTGTTTTTACACAGTTATTACTGTGTGGTATTCAAAAAAAGTATAGCAAATTGCTAGTACCTGTTTTAATGTTGTGGTTTTCTGGGTGCTCTGGAATCATTATTTCTTCCGCCACCACGATAATCTCCGCGATTACCACCACCCCGTCTGTCATCATTCCCACCGGTTCTTTCTCTTCTGTCACTTAGGTCATTTTTTCCGCCAACAAAATTTGGGTTCAATTCGCGTTTACCTAAAACCTCACCTTTACAAATCCAAACTTTAATACCAATTTTACCATATACAGTTTGTGCAAATACACTTGCATAATCAATATCCATACGTAATGTATGTAAGGGTACACGGCCTTGTTTAAATTCTTCACTACGGGCAATTTCAGCACCACCCAACCGACCACTCACTCTAACTTTAATACCTTCTGCACCCATTCTGAGTGTGGAGGCTATCGCCATTTTAATGGCACGTTTAAAATTGATACGGTTTTCAATTTGCCGTGCAATAGTATCGCCAACAATGGTAGCATCTAATTCAGGGCGACGTATTTCAAGAATATTGATTTGAACATCATCCTTTCCGGTTAATTTCTTCAATTCTTCTTTAATACTATCTACCTCACCACCGCCTTTACCGATGATAATGCCTGGTTTTGATGTATGAATGGTAACGATTAATTTACCAAGCGTACGCTCAATAACAATTTTTGCTATACCACCTTTGTTTATACGGGCATTCAGGTAAGTACGGATTTTTTGATCCTCGATTAACTTAACGGCAAAGTCTTTTTTATTGCCATACCAGTTACTTTCCCATCCGCGGATGATACCTAACCTGTTACCAATTGGATTTGCTTTCTGACCCATAATATGGTTTCAATTAGTTTTTAGAATCTACAATGATTGTTACATGATTGCTGCGTTTTCTTACTCTGTAACCACGACCTTGTGGCGCCGGGCGCATTCTTTTTAAAGTGCGACCACCATCTACAAAAATTGTTTTTACTATAAGACTGCTATCTGCAGCACTGGCTCCATTATTTTTTTGTTCCCAATTATTAATAGCACTCTTCAACAGTTTTGCTAACGGGGTAGCATTGTGTTGCGGGTGAAATTCTAATATAGCCAAAGCCTTTTCTACTTCCATTCCACGGATCACATCGGCTAATAACCGCATTTTCAGCGGACCAGTGGGATAATTTTTCAGTTTAGCTACTGCTTCCATTTTGATTTGATTTCTATCATTCGGCAAACTGTTTTAAAATTTGCCCTGAATTAATTTATTTTTTTTGTCCTGAGTGACCTCTGAAGTTTCTGGTAGGGGCAAATTCTCCTAATTTATGCCCAACCATAAATTCAGTTACATATACCGGTATAAACTTGTTACCGTTATGTACAGCAAATGTATGCCCAACAAAATCGGGTGTAATTGTGCTACGACGGCTCCAGGTTTTTATCACTCCTTTCTTTGTTTTACCTTCGTTGATGGCGGTTACTTTTTCATCAAGATTTGCGTCAACGTAAGGACCTTTTTTAATCGAACGACCCATTTGGATTTACGATTTAGTGCGTTTATCTAAATATTGTTACTTGGCAATTTTTTTGCCATCTTTTCTTTGAATAATCAGCTTATCACTGGCTTTGCCTTTTGTTCTGGTTTTTTCACCTTTGGCATATTTCCCGGTTCTACTGCGTGGATGACCTCCGGAAGCTTTACCTTCACCACCACCCATTGGGTGATCTACAGGGTTCATGGCTACACCTCTTACTCTTGGACGAATTCCTTTCCAGCGATTTGCACCTGCTTTACCCGCAGTTTGTAAATTATGATCGCTATTAGAAACCACACCAACAGTTGCATAGCAGTTAATTAACACTTTTCTCAACTCACCTGATGGCATCTTTAATACTGCATATTTTTCTTCCTTATTAGCTAATTGAGCAGATGCACCAGCACTACGTGCTAATTTTCCGCCCTGCCCGGGCTGCATTTCAATATTATGGATATTTGTACCCAAAGGCATATTCTTCATTTGAAGCGCATTGCCAATTTCAGGTGCAACTGCATCACCTGCAATTACTTTAGCACCTGCCTGTAAACCTTGAGGAGCCAATATATATCTTTTTTCACCATCTGTATATTGTAACAAAGCAATAAATGCGGTACGGTTTGGATCGTACTCAATTGATACAACAGTTGCTTCAATATTTTGCTTATTGCGCTTAAAGTCAATGATACGGTAATGTCTTTTATGACCCCCGCCTATGTAACGCATTGACCTACGCCCCTGAGCATTACGGCCACCGGTTTTTTTCAGTGGCTCTAACAAGCTTTTTTCAGGCTCCTTAGTGGTAATTTCAGCATAAGCATTGCCAATTTTCCACCGGGTGCCGGCTGTAATTGGTTTGTACTTTTTTAATGCCATTGTTTCTTAATTTTTAATGCGAAATTTTCAGCTTCGCGGCTATAACTAAATATTTGCGTATAAATCAATTGTATCACCTTCTGCAACTGTTACCAATGCCTTTTTATAAGATGATTTTTTCCCTTTGATAAAACCAGCCTTTGTGTAACGGGTTTTGTTTTTTCCAGGAACTACAACAGTGTTAACATCCACTACGGTAATACCATAAAAAGATTCAATAGCCTGTTTTATTTGGAGCTTATTAGCTGCACGAACTACTTTAAAAGTATAACGGCGTAACTTTTCCTGTTGGGCATTTGCCTTTTCAGATAAAATAGGCTTAATTAAAATATCGGTTGGTTTCATTCTGCTTCTTTTGAAACGTTTGTAAATTTTATGCTTCTACCATTTCGTTATCTGCAAATATCTTTGCTGCATTCTCGGTTATCACTAAAACATCTGCATTCATCACGTCATAGGTATTAATATCAGCCAACAATGTACTGGTGATGTTTGGAATATTTCTGGAACTTAAATACACATTATCATGGTACTCGGGTAAAACAATAATTACTTTCTTTTCAGCTACCTGTAAAGCACGCATCATATTGGTAATTTCCTTTGTTTTAGGGGCGTTCATTACAATATCTTCTACTACAATAATGGCATTTTCTTTTGCTTTATAACTCAGCGCAGAAATTTTTGCTAAATCTTTTACCTTACGGTTTAATTTAAAAGTATAAGCATGTGGTTTAGGCCCGAAAATAGTACCACCACCTTTATATAAAGGGTTACGGATATTACCTTTACGAGAACCACCGGTACCTTTTTGTTTGTGTAATTTACGGCTGGCACCATGTACCTCAGCACGGGTTTTTACTTTGTGGGTACCCTGACGCTGTGCAGCTAAATGTTGTTTAACAGCCAAATAAATAACATGGTCATTGGGTTCAACACCAAAAATATCTTCCGGTAACTCAACCGTTCTGCCTGTTTTTTCGCCTTTTATATTTAATATTTCTAATTGCATGATTTGTGTGAATTATAGGTGACTACTTCTGGATATAAACAATAGAACCGTTATAACCCGGTACTGAACCACTGATTAACAGATAATTTTTCTCAGGAAATATTTTGACTATTTTCAATCCTTTCATTTTTACACGGTCACTACCCATACGGCCAGCCATTCTCATTCCTTTGAATACTCTTGAAGGATAAGAAGATCCGCCAATTGAACCCGGGGCCCTTGAACGATCATGTTGACCATGTGATGCTTCACCAACACCACTAAAACCATGGCGCTTTACCACACCCTGAAAACCCTTTCCTTTGGTAGTGCCTATTACTTCAACAGCATCACCTTCAGAGAAAATATCGAGTGTAATCGTTTCGCCTAATGCTTTTTCAATGGTATAGTTGCGAAATTCTTTAATAAATCTTTTGGGAGCAGTTTGAGCTTTTACGAAGTGATTCAGCTCAGATTTAGTGGAGTGTTTTTCTTTTTTATCGGTGAAGCCTAATTGCAAAGCTTCATAACCGTCTGTTTCTTTGGTTTTTACCTGTGTAACCACACAAGGACCTGCCTCAATAATGGTACATGCCACCTGTTTGCCATCTTGGGCAAAAATGCTGGTCATTCCAATTTTTTTTCCAATAATACCTTTCATGTTTTGCGGTTTTTGCCCCGCTAAGGTGTAGAGGACATTTTGCCATGACGCAAAATTCAATCCTTGTTTGCTGCCGACCTTTTCCCTTTTACCACCAAAACCTGGTGGTTTTGCCTTCTCTTTGAAAATTTCACTTCAAAGACGATAGAAGTACCGGAAGTAAACAAACCTCGAAGGGCCTGTTTATATGTCAAATTTTATATTCAAAAGCCAGAGCTCCTTTTTCAATTGCGATTGGGAGGTAGCCTGCTTACAATTTTATCAAGTTTATCAAGCTTTGATTTCTACTTCAACACCGGAAGGTAAATCTAATTTGCTCAAAGCATCAACCGTTCTGGAGGATGATGTATAAATATCCAATAACCGCTTATGCGTACACAACTGAAATTGCTCTCTGCTTTTTTTATTCACGTGTGGTGAACGCAAAACAGTAAAAATTCTTTTATGCGTAGGCAAAGGAATAGGCCCGGTTACAACGGCACCAGTACTACGAACAGTTTTCACAATTTTCTCGGCAGATTTGTCTACCAGGCTGTGATCGTATGATTGTAATTTTATTCTGATTCTTTGAGACATAATCTTTACCCAATTTTCCGATTGGGTTGCAAAGGTATGGTTACAGGTTTGAATGGGCAAGAAAAAAGAAAGTTTTTTTAAAAAATTTTTAAAGAAAATACGAAATATTTTTTTGTTAGGATAAATGATGGTAAAAAAAAGAGCCGCACGCTTTAAAATGTGGCTCTTTATTAGGTATCTGCTTGTTCTGTAACTAATCTTCTACTTTTACTTTTCCTTTATTTTTTGCCATTACTTCTTCTGCTACGTTATTTGGAGCAGGTGCATAATGAGAAAACTCCATGGTAGAAGTAGCTCGACCGGAAGATAAAGAACGTAACTGTGTAACGTAACCAAACATTTCGCTTAATGGAACTTTGGCCTTAATTACCTGTAAATTATTGCGGTTATCCATACCTTCCAACATACCTCTTCTGCGGTTTAAATCGCCGGTTACGTCTCCCATATACTGGTCTGGAGTTAACACTTCCACTTTCATAATGGGTTCTAATAATACCGGTTTGGCTTTTTTGGCAGATTCGCGAAATCCGGATTTAGCACAAAGTTCAAACGACATAGAATCTGAATCCACATCATGGTAACTACCATCAAAAACCCTGATTTTCATGTTATTAACAGGATACCCCGCTAAAACGCCGGTTCCCATAGCGGTTTCAAACCCTTTTTGAATGGCAGGAACAAATTCACGGGGAATAGATCCACCAAATATATCGTTTACAAATTGGAAATTCTTGCCTTCATTTTCTTTCAGCCATTCTTCATCGGCAGGGCCTATTTCAAACTGAATATCGGCAAATTTACCACGACCACCGGTTTGCTTTTTCAATATTTCACGGTGTTGAATGGTTGCCTGAAATGCTTCTTTGTATGCTACCTGTGGTGCACCCTGATTTACTTCTACTTTAAATTCGCGGCGCATTCTGTCTAAAATAATTTCCAAATGCAACTCGCCCATTCCACGTAAAATGGTTTGGCCGGTATCTTCATCCGTATTTACACGTAAAGTAGGATCTTCCTCCACCAATTTAGCAATGGCCATACCCATTTTATCTACATCGGCCTGTGTTTTTGGCTCAATAGCTATGGCGATAACCGGTTCGGGAATAAACATATTTTCCAGTACAATGGGGTGCGCTTCATCGCAAAGTGTATCACCGGTTTTAATTTCTTTGAAACCAACTGCAGCAGCAATATCACCGGCTTCAATAAAATCAATGGGGTTTTGTTTGTTGGCAAACATTTTCATGATACGGCTAATACGTTCTTTTTTACCACTACGTACGTTTAAAACATAGCTACCGGCATCTAAGTGTCCGCTATAACAGCGAAAGAAAGCCAAACGACCTACAAATGGATCGGTCATAATTTTAAAAGCCAATGCTGCAAAAGGCTCTTTTGCATCGGGTTTACGGGTAACTTCTAAGCCGGTATCAGGATTAATACCCGTTACGGCATCAATATCAACCGGAGAAGGCAAATAACGACAAACGGCATCTAAAGCAGTTTGTACGCCTTTGTTTTTAAAAGATGAACCACACATCATGGGTACAATACTTAAATCGATGGTAGCTTTACGTATAGCTTCATGCACTTCATCTTCGCTAATGGTGTTTGGATCATCAAAGAATTTCTCCATTAATTGATCATCATATTCAGCAACGGCTTCTATTAGGTTTTGCCTCCAGAAGTTTACTTCTTCCATCATATCTTCCGGTACGGGTATTTCGTCAAAAGTCATGCCTTCTGTTTCCACGTGCCATACAATACCTTTCATTTTAATTAAATCAACCACCCCTGTAAAATTATCTTCTGCACCAATAGGTAATTGTAAAGGAACCGCTTTGGCACCCAACATTTCTTTTACCTGTTTTACTACATTCAGGAAATCAGCTCCGGAACGGTCCATTTTATTCACAAAACCGATACGTGGTACTTTATAACGATTAGCCTGGCGCCAAACTGTTTCAGATTGTGGCTCAACACCGTCAACAGCAGAAAACAAGGCAATTAGCCCGTCTAATACACGCATTGAACGTTCTACTTCTACAGTAAAGTCAACGTGTCCGGGAGTATCAATAATGTTGAAATAATATTTTTTTGTTTCAGGTGTAGCTTTACCTAATACGGTTGGAAAGTTCCACTGACAACTTACAGCTGCAGAGGTTATGGTAATACCTCTTTCTTTTTCCTGCTCCATCCAGTCAGTTGTGGCAGCACCATCATGCACTTCTCCAATTTTATGAATCATACCGGTGTAGCGTAAAATACGCTCAGTAGTGGTGGTTTTACCGGCATCAATGTGAGCGGCAATACCAAAATTGCGTTGAAATTTCAAATCCGCCATAAAGTGATTGTTTATTTTTTTTCAGGCGGCAAAGGTAGGGATTTAGGAATTTCTACAAGTTTTTTAATCAAAGATTTAATAGTAAATTGTTCGGTTATAATTCTAAAACACTTATAGAAAAGTAATTGTAAAAAAAAATGTACGTTTTGTACCTAAAATATTATTAGGTTG
>JAKAKY010000051.1 GCA_021824365.1 Bacteroidota bacterium
CTGCACTTTGGCTATAATTTGGGATTGGGTATCGGGTAAATGAAAAATGTACAAATCGGTTTTTGTAGTAGGCTCTGCGGTTTTTGTGGTGCTGTCAGTAGTGTTATTATGCAGCGCATTGAAGTATTGAAAGCCTTTTTCCTCAAAAATCTGTAATTGTTTTTTTAAACTGTCTTCTGTTTTTTTAGAGTTATTCAATTGCTTTTTTAATTGCATTAAAACGTTGATTGAATCAGCAAAAGCAGATTTAGGTGCAGGTATATGATCTTTCAAACAAACCAAAACACCATTTCCTTTTTCAGGCAATAGAAATGTTTGTACCGATGCTATTTTTGTAATACTTCCGGAAAGTACATTGATAATAGCCATACTATCTTTCGGCATATTTTCCGGTTTTGTTTGTTGAATTTTTGCCTGTCGTGTTCGTTGAAACAATGGCTTTATTTTACATACCACAAAGGCGGCATCGTTGGTAATTTTTGGTTGATAACCACGAGGAATAGCAACCACAGTATCCCAACGGTTCTTTTCTTTTACAAACTTTCTCACCCATAAACAACCATCTCCTTCCTGAGGTACAATTGTAAACACTACAACCTGCCCATTGTTACTAATTTGTTTTTCACCAATACTTTGCCAATCATCATACACAGTATGGTTCAATACTTTTTTTTGAGCAGAAATAGTGGATACAACCATTGCTGCACAGCAGAGTAATAAAAATTTTCTCATGTACACTTTGTTCAGTGATTGCTAAGATAAATAAATACAGATAAAGCCAATAGAAAGAATGACTAAAGGCTCAACTAAGTGTTTTATTGAGCGAAATGCAATGAACAAACATACATTTAGCAATTGATGGTTTTATCAGAGTAGGTGATGGCATATCCGGGTAAGTATTCACAACTTACGGTGCTTTACAATTCGGCGCATTTGTATACCAACTGAAAGCGCAATACAGGCAATGCCTACATAAAAAGTATTTTGCAGGTATTTATTTTCATGAAACAATATAAATGCCAGTAAAATTCCATACACAGGTTCGAGGTTTAGTGTTAAATTCTGTGTAAAGGCCGAAACGTTGTGTAATGCTTTCAACATCAGTTCCATCGCCAAAACAGTACATAACCACGCTAAAATTAACAACCAAAATATGTCTTTAAATGAAGGCACCCAATGGGCTTTCGGAAAATGCAACAAGTAGGCCGGCAAAAGCAATGATAGCAACAAAAAACCGCCACCCATTTCAAACAACATAATGGTTTGTGGATGTGCAACTGTAATATTTTTTTTATTTAAAACGGAAAATAAAGCAGCTATAATGGCAGAAACTATTCCAAATAAAATACCGGTTTGGTATCTGATATCAAATTGAAATATGATATATATTCCTATCAAACTTAATAAGCCCAATAACAATTCTGCTTTTTTCCAGGGCACCCGGTTAAACAGGGGTTCTAACAAAGCAGTAAATAGTCCGGTAGCCGCAAAACAAACTAAGCCAATTGATACATTGGCAAATTTGATGCTGGCATAAAAAAATACCCAATGCAATGCTATTAGCATACCAATACCGGTAAGCACCATCGTTTTACGAAAAGGTAATTGTAGCTTTTGTTTTCGAAGTACAAGTATGCACAGCAGGGTAATAAAAGTAATGCCCATTCTATACCAAACCAATGGCAATTCATTTAATTGAATGAACACACCCAAAATACCGGTGAAGCCCGCTAATAAAACAGATACATGCAGTTGAATGAGCGATTGCTTCATGTAGGAATAGAAATAAAAAGAAAAATATTAATGTACGTCTGTAACTTGTTTGGAGATGCCGGATGCCGGTACGGCAGCTACTTTTTTACGATAATTTTTAAACATACTTAACCATTGAATTTTTATTACGCCAAATACACCTTCTTTCAAAATGCCCTTACTCATTTTACTTACACCAATTTTTCGATCAATGAAAGTGATAGGTACTTCCTGAATTTTAAAACCCAATTTCCAGGCAGCAAATTTCATTTCTATTTGAAAAGCATACCCCACAAATGTGATGGCATCAAAGTTAATGGTTTGCAATACTTTACGGGTATAACAAATAAACCCCGCGGTAGGATCTTTCACTGGCATAAAAGTAATTAGCCGGGTATAAATAGCCCCACCTTTTGAATAAAGGTGCCTGTCTAATGGCCAATTTTCAATCTTTCCGCCTTTGGTATAGCGACTGCCAATAGCCACATCAGCCCCATTGAATTTGCAGGCTTCCTGCAATCGTTCTAAATCGGCAGGGTTATGTGAAAAATCAGCATCCATTTCAAAAATATACTGATACCCATTAGCCAATGCCCATCTAAATCCATGAATATAGGCAGTACCTAATCCTAATTTGCCTTTACGTTCTTCCAAAAACAATATGCCCGGATATTTTGAAAACAAATTTTTTACGGTAAGGGCAGTTCCGTCGGGTGAGCCATCATCAATCACCAATACATGGTAATTTTGGTTTAAAGCAAAAACAGTTTCAACAATTGAAACAATATTTTCAACTTCATTGTAAGTGGGTATAATAACGATTTTTTCCAATAGCATGAATACTTAGGCCTGAAAATACAAAGTTCCTGCAAATATGAAGTGAAATGATTTACTAATTTTTATAAATATTGAGGTAATTTTAATTTTTATCTTTTTTTAAGTAGATTCTGTTGAGTATTTCTGTGAATTTTTGTTTGGTATTCATCGGAAAATCACCTTTCATCATCCAATCGTAATACTGCGGTTCTTCTTTCAATATTTGTGCTACCGGTTTTCCTTTGTGCTTACCAAAATTGAATACTTCTACGCCATTTACTTTAATAAATCTCCGCGCAAAATCAACCATATCATCTTCTCCGGAAAACTTAGCTAACTCATCTGTGGTATTACCAATATCCGGATAACGTTCTACCTGTGCTTCCAGAATTTCCCAGGTAGCTATGGCATCTACTTCAGCACCATGTGCACCATCTAATTGTTTATTACAGTAAAATTTGTAGGCGGCACTGAGTGTACGTTGTTCTTTTAAATGAAATATTTTTTGAACATCAATAAACTTCCTTCCTTCTATTGAAAAGTCAAGCCCTGCCCGTGAAAACTCTTCAATCAGCATAGGTATATCAAACCGGTTGCTGTTGTAGCCACATAAATCGGCATTACCGATAAATTGTTTTATCTCGTTGGCTACCTGTTTAAATGTGGGCGCATCTTTTACCATTTCATCGGTAATGCCATGTACATCAGATGCGCCTTTTGGAATGGGCATTCCGGGATTTATCAGTTTGCGTTTTACCTGTTTTGTTCCATCGGGCATAATTTTAACAATGGCAATTTCTATAATTTTATCGGTGCCAATGTTAATGCCGGTGGTCTCTAAATCAATAGTAGCAACCGGTTTGTTCATTTGAATATTCATAAATAACTTTTAGAACTACAAAGAAAGGATTTGATTATGAACGAAAGTAATACAGAATGGATTGTTTATCTCCTATTCTGTTAAAATCTTTATAAATGAATAAAATTATTTTTTAATTCATTTATATCTAAGCCATCAAAATTGCCACTGCTCATTAATAATATATTGGTATACTCTTTGGGCTGTTGTAATATCCAATTTTGCAAATCGGCTTTGGTATGAAAAACAGATAGTCCCGGTTGGGCAATACATTGTTTTAACAACACTTCATTAATGGGTGGCATTTTTTTGATGGCTAAGGCATGTTCGGCATAAAACACGGCGCAGGAATCGGCCATGTTAAATACGCCCTTATATTCTTTAAAAAAAGTAGTACTGAGACTGCTATAGGTATGTAGTTCAAATACTGCTGTTAAATGCCGCAGTGGATATTGTTGTTTTACGGCCTCGATGGTGGCTTTTACTTTACTGGGTGCATGTGCAAAATCTCTGAAAACAGTTACATCATTTGTTTGCAGCAACACTTCCAACCGTTTACTGGCGCCTGTAAAACTTTGTATGTTGGTTAAAAATGAACGGGCATCAATCCCTAAAGTTTTACACACCCAATAGGCTGCATGTAAGTTGTAGAGATTATGATTACCAAAAATTTTTAGGGGAACAGTAATTCTTTCTATTGTAATGAATGTTATCCCTTCCTTTACATCGTGTTGGGGAAGTGCATATGGAATATATTGAATGTCATTACGCGGTTGCTTTTTCACCAATGCTTTCAACACGTCATCAGCTGCATTGTATATCAATGTTCCCTTGGGTTCTATTTTCGAAATAAAAATTTCAAACTGTGCTTTGTATATCTCGAAAGTGGGAAATACGTTGATGTGATCCCATGCAATTCCTGTAATTACGGCAATATTTGGGAATAAGAAATGGAATTTAGGCCTTTTATCTAAAGCACTGGCGGGATATTCGTCACCCTCACAAACAATAACCGGCACATCGGTTAGTTGAACAGAGTGCTCAAAACCATTGAGTTGGGCACCCACTAAATAATCGAATTGGAATGATTGCTGTTGCAATACATGCATTACCATGGCCGTTGTAGTGGTTTTTCCGTGGCTACCACCTATTACTACCCGCAGCTTATTTCGACTTTCGTTAAAAATAAATTCGGGAAAAGAATAAATGGGAATATTCAATGTTTTTGCCTGCACTAATTCCGGATTATCTTCTCTGGCATGCATCCCTACCACCACTGCATCTAAATTACTTGTAATTTTTAAAGGATACCACCCCAATTCCTTAGGTAATAAACCTGCTGATTGCAGGTTAGAAAGTGCCGGTTCAAATATTTCATCATCTGAGCCGGTAATCTGATATCCCTTCCTGGCTAATGTGATGGCCAGCTGATGCATAACATTTCCCCCAATAGCTATAAAATGAATTCGTGGCATAAAATTTATTACTTGTTTTAACGTTTAAATGCATAGGTAAATAAAAAAAGCGCATTAAAGCAACATTGTGTAGCGAATTCTTATCTTTGAATTTTGGCGGACTGCCAATTTGAACAAACCTCTTTTTATGAAAAAAATTATTATTGCCGCAACTCTTTTAATAATGGTATCTATTACCGTTAGTTCCTGCGTATCCTCCAGAGGACGCGGTTGCCCAACTACGAACAAAAATTATTTTAAACCATAACTGCTTTTTTTGTTGCTTTGTAAAAAAGTACGTATGAACTGGGAAACGCTTTCCAACGAAGATCAATTAGAACAGATAAAACAAGCTTCATTTCAAACTCCGCAGGTTATATTTAAGCATAGCACCCGTTGCAGTATTAGTAGTACCGCCCTTAACCGATTAGAAAGAGCCGACATGCCGGAAGGAATTGATTTTTATTATTTAGATTTAATTCAATACCGACCCCTTTCAGCAAAAGTTGCTGCCATTTTTCAATTACAACATGAATCGCCACAAGTACTTTTAATTAAAGATGGTATTTGTATTTATGACGAAAGCCATATGGCTATTGCTATGGATGAAATAGTGGAGCATGCATTTACCCATTAATCTACTATTTTTGTAGGAAAATAGATAGAATGATACAATTGCTTCAACAACCCTGGCCCTGGTATGTTTCCGGCCCTTTAATTGGTATGATGGTGCCAGTTTTATTGGTATTAGGCAATAAAGCGTTTGGCATATCCTCTTCCCTCAGGCATATTTGTGCGGCATGTTTGCCTACAAAATTGCCTTTTTTTGTTTATAACTGGAAAGCTGAAAGATGGAACTTATTTTTTGTAGGTGGCGTAGTTGCAGGCGGATGGATTGCTGCCAGTTTTTTAACCAATGGTCAGCCTATTGCTATTAATCCTACCCTACTCAACAGCTTAAACCATTACCAAATTCAGGAAAATAACAGCATGGTACCTACTGCCATATTCAGTTGGCAGAGTTTATTCACTTTAAGGGGGTTTATGATGATGGTGGTAGGTGGGTTTTTAGTAGGATTTGGTACCCGTTATGCAGGTGGGTGTACTTCGGGACATGCCATTAACGGACTAAGCAATCTTCAACTCCCTTCACTCATTGCCACTATCTGCTTTATGATTGGCGGCTTTATTATGGCTAACCTTATTTTACCATTTATTTTACAGTTATAACCATGCAAGAAAACATCAGCTTTCAAAAAATAGATACTAATACCGATTTTGAAGTACGCTCTTTAGATGCAATGTGCACGAACGACAGCAGTTTACAACATCCCTGGTGGTACAATTTAAAATATGGGGTTGCCGGAATTTTATTTGGCATCATACTCATTAAAGCGGAAGTGATTTCCTGGTTTCGGATTCAGGAAATGTTTCACTTGCAAAGTTTCCAAATGTATGGGGTAATAGGCTCGGCTGTAATTACCGGTACTTTGGGCATTTTTCTTATTAAAAAATTAAAAATAAAAACCATTCATGGAGAACCGATTGTTTTTATTCAAAAAAAATTCAACAAAGGGCAAATATATGGTGGACTGATATTTGGTTTAGGATGGGCGATGACGGGTGCCTGCCCAGGCCCGCTTTATGCCCTAATTGGTTCGGGTATTACCGTAATTGTTGTGGTTTTGTTGAGTGCTATTTTGGGAACCTGGGTATATGGTGCTATTCGAGAAAAACTGCCACATTAGTGTAGGAAAGCTTTTTAAAAATAAGGGAGGTATTTAAATATTTTCCATTTGCATCACCCAATCAAACTGCACATCTTTTCCCAGAATAAATTGCTGTTCGCCGGCTATGGTAAAACCCTGTTTTTCATAAAATGCAATAGCCGGTTTGTTTTGTTTCCAAACAATTAACCAAAGCCTGTTGCAGGAATGTTCTTTGGCTACATTTTTTGCCAGTTGAATGAACTGCCTACCCAGTCCTGTATTTTTGTAGCCATTGATTACATAGAGTCTGGCAATTTCCAATGCCGCATTGAAATGCAAATTATCAGGTTGGGTATGGCGAGCCAATTTACAATAACCTATAGGGTTGTTATCTAACCAGGCTATGAAAAAATCATTATCCGGATTTTGCCATTCCTCAACAATGGTTGCATCATTCAATTTTGTATTTAAGTACAATTGCATATCTGATGCAGAATTACAGGCATGATAGGTATCATAAAATGTATTACGACATAGTACTGCCAATTGTTGCAATTCTGAGAGCAATACTTTGAGAATAATTATATCAGTGGCTGCAATTCCGGAAAACTCTTCATTCATATTATTGAGAAAAAGACGCATTAGCAGATAAATGAATATCGGTTACCTGACCCCGTTCCGTTTTTAACATACGCGATGGGTAACGATTAATCACAATAAAATCATGTGTAGCCATAATAATACTGGTGCCATAATCTTTCGCAATTTGAAACAATAACTGCATAATTTCATCACTGGTTTCGGGATCAAGGTTGCCGGTAGGCTCATCGGCTAAAATTAGTTTGGGAGAATTGAGGAGCGCCCTTGCAATATCAACCCTTTGTTGTTCGCCGCCACTTATTTCATAAGCCATTTTAAAACCTTTGCTTTTTAAGCCCACCTTATCTAATACATCATTAATTTTTTCATCCATTAACCGTTCATCTTTCCATCCGGTAGCCCTCAGTACAAAACGCAGATTTTGATGAATATTTCTATCGGTTAATAATTGAAAATCCTGAAAAACAACCCCCAGATTTCTTCTTAAATATGGTACTTTCTCCCAATTCATATCGCGCAGGTTAAATCCTACCACGTTACCCTGCCCTTCAAGTAAGGGTAATTCACCATACAAAGTTTTCAATAAACTACTTTTCCCGGTGCCGGTTTTACCGACCAGATATACAAATTCGCCTTTTTCAATGGTAAAATTTACATCCTGCAATATTAAAACCGGGCCTTGGTATATGCTGGCATTAGTAAGCGTTACAACTGGTTCCATAACTACAATCATTTTTTGAATAACGGAAGCTTAAAATTAAGTAAAAAGGGTGTTCAATAGTGTTAATAAGTGTATTGAACAGAGCCGAATGCCCCTTGAATGATTAATTCGTTTTGCTGAGCAGTTTCGGTATGGCCAATAACAGTTGCATCAATATTCAACTGAGCAGCAATGTCAATCATTTGTTGCGCAGCTTTTTCATGGGTAAATATTTCTAACCGATGACCCATGTTAAATACCTGAAACATTTCTTTGTCATCAGCCCCGGAATTTTCCTGAATTAATTGAAAAACCGGAGGAATGGGTAACAAATTGTTTTTAACAACTTTTAATGTTTGCGGCAGGTATTTCATGCATTTGGTTTGCCCACCGCCACTGCAATGAATCATACCGTAAATATCATCAAAGTGTTGCTCCAATAATTGCTTTACTAAAGGTGCATAGGTACGTGTAGGCGATAATAATAATTGGCCAACCGTATAATTGTTGTTATGAATGGTAATGGTATCGGTTAATCTTTTATTGCCAATATATACCACTTCGTTGGGTAATAATGGCTCAAATGTTTCTGGAAACTGTTGTGCATACCATTTATTTAAAACATCGTGTCTGGCGCTGGTTAAACCATTGCTGCCTAAACCACTGTTATAAGTTGTTTCATAAGCGGCCTGTCCGCTGCTCGAAAAGCCCACAATTACATTTCCTGCAGCAATTTTTTGGTTGGTGATTAATTTATTTTCAGGCCAACGTGCAGCAATAGTACCATTTACAGCAATGGTACGCACCACATCGCCCACATCGGCTGTTTCGCCACCTAAATAATGAATGTGAATGCCATAGGCAGCTAACTGATTAAAAAAATCCTGCGTTCCATTAATGAGTTGTTCTATAATGGTACCGTCAATTAATTTTTTATTTCTATCGATAGTAGAAGCAAAAATCATGTTATCATAAATGCCAATACAAAGCAAGTCATCTATATTCATGGTTACTGCATCCTGCGCAATACCTTTCCAAACGCCGGCATCACCGGTTTCTTTCCAATACAAATAGGCTAAAACTGATTTGGTGCCTGCCCCATCGGCATGGCTTACATTAATCATCTGCGCATCACCACCCAGATAATCGGGATATATTTTACAGAAAGCATGGGCATACAATCCCTGATTTAAATTTTTAATAGCCTGATGTATTTCTTCTTTTTGGGCCGAAACGCCCCGTTGCGCATATAATGACATGAAAAAAATTTAATGTATTCAATTCGGGCAAAGTTAAACAAAGCATTCATACAATACTACCCACCCATTTTTATAGCATGGCTTTACATTAAATTTGTATTTACTAAAAAATGCCATGCTTCCATATAGCACATTGGTTGCATTGTAAATAAGCCATTATGCAAGTACATAAAAATCTCGCTGCTTTACCAGCATTTCAGCATGCTGTAATGACCATTGGCACTTTTGACGGGGTGCATCTTGGCCACCGAACTATTTTACAACAATTAAAAGAAGAAGCAGCCAAAGTAAATGGCGAAACGGTGGTTGTTACTTTTCATCCGCATCCCAGAAAAATTGTGGGCGATGTGCCGGATATTAAAGTATTAACTACACTTGAAGAAAAAATTTACTTAATAAAGAAAGAAGGGATTGATCATTTGGTAGTAGTGCCTTTTGATGAAAATTTTTCGAAAATAAGTGCTGAAGCTTATATCAAAGGTTTTTTATTTGAAACATTCAGGCCACATACCATTATTATTGGGTATGATCATCATTTTGGGCACGACCGAACCGGCAACTTTTTACTATTGGAACAATATGGAAAAACATTCGGTTTTTTAGTGAAGGAAATACCCGTTCAGGTAATTGAAGCTGCCGCCATCAGCTCAACCCGCATTAGAAAAGCATTGTTACAAAGCGATATTGCCATTGCGCAACATTTATTAGGATACGATTATTTTTTTACGGGAACCATAATTACCGGTGATCAGTTAGGCAGGACTATTGGTTACCCCACCGCTAATATTCAGTTAAGCCATACAGACAAATTAGTGCCCGGCGATGGTGTATATGCCATACATTTTGTGGTGCAGGATAACTCCGGCCGGAATAATATTGTGCATTCATTAAATGGTATGATGTATATTGGCAGCAGGCCGGTTGTAAACGGTAAAAGAAGAGTGATTGAAGTAAATATTTTTGATTTTAACCGGAATATTTATGGCGCAACAGTACAAGTTACTATTATAGATTATATAAGAAGCGATATGCAACTAAACGGGTTAGCCGCTTTGCAACAACAATTAGCCCTCGATAAACAAGCTGTACTGCAGGTTTTGCAACATAAAAACATTATAACATAATTTTTGAGGCCAGTTCTTTTAATAAATCAGCACCTGAACTGCCGGCATCATGAATGCCAATACTTTTTAAATTATATTCATGCAACAATAATAAAATTTGTTGTGTTTTTTGTGGTGAATAATTTTTAGCTGCGGCGGTATGATCGGCAATGGCATTGGGATGATTGCTACCAATAATTGAAGCCGGGTTTTTAGAGCCACTATCGCTATGTATCATCAATACTCTGCAAAAAAAACCATGAATAGCTGGTAAAACCAATTGTAACGGCCCCGCCTTTGGGTTAGCATCAAAATACTGAATAATCTTTATGGCCTTGCTCATATTTTTTTGTGCTATGGCACTCTGCAATTCAAATACATTAAACTCCTTACTGATACCAACATATTCTTCTACATCATCCTCTGTAATTTCCTTTCTACTTTTCAGGTTAAGGGTAAGTTTTTCAATTTCATTGTATAACCGGTTTAAATCGTTTCCAATAGCATCTACCAACAACACTAAGGCTTTGGGCTGAATAGTATAGCCCATATTTTGTGCCGTTTGTTTAACCCATACCGGCAATTCATTATCATATAATCTTCTGGTAGTAAATACCTCATGCTTTTGCTTTAACAGCCTGGCTATTTTGAGGCGGCCATCTAATTTTTTCTCTTTATAACCAACTACCAAAATGGTAGAAATTAAGGGGTTTTCAATATAGGTTTCTAACTTTTCAATATCCTTCATTTGCTGCGCCTCTTTTAACAACACCACCTGTTTATCGGCAAACATGGGATAACGCCTGCAGGCATTAATGAGCATTGCCCAATCGGTATCCCGGCCATACATTACGGTTAAGTTAAATTCTTTTTCAGCATCAGAAAGCAAATGATGTTCTGCGTACAACATCAGGTGGTCTATGTAATAAGGTTCCTCGCCTTCTAACCAATAAATGGGTTTAAAAGTATTTTTTTGCCAGTCGGCTAAAATTTTATCGAAACTCATATCCGCAAAAATAAGCAGATGGGCAGTTTTTAACAGCCCTGTTTTGGATTGTGCATAAATTTAATAAATATATGAAGGTAGTTTTAATGCACCACCATCACCTGTTTATCAGCTAAAATGGGTAATTGCATAAACCGAAGAATGATATTGGCAGTAACTACTACATCGCGTTCGCAATATTGAACAATGCGGTTTAAATTTTTTTCCTTGTAATACACTTCCTGCACCATACTGCCATCAATATCTGTTTTAGAAGTAGGTATTTGTAAAACTTCGGCCAGTAAATCGAGTGAAATATAATTTTTGTTATCACCAAATTTCCACCAATTTAACGTATCCATCATTTTTACTTCCCATGGCTTTTTTTCATGCAATTGCAGGCAGGTGGGTAAGGGTAATTGATTAATAATCAGGCGGCGGCAGAGATAGGGTATATCAAACTCCTTAATATTGTGTCCGGCAAAGGTAAAACCATGATGAATATTACTCATTTTAGCACATAACATCAAAAAATTTTCTAAAATAGTGCGTTCATCATCACCATAAATACTTTTCACTTTTAAACTAATTTCTTTGGCTTCATTTTCATAGAAAAAGGCTGTTGAAATGCAAATAATTTTGCCAAATTCGGCCAAAATTCCTGCCCGTAACCGGTAACTTTCTTCGGGTGAAATATTTTCTGGCACGGTTTTAGAAATTTTATTCCACCATAATGATTTCCACCTTTCCGATAAATCGTCATACTGGGCCGTTTGCGGAACGGTTTCAATATCCAATACCAATAAATCACTAAGTTGCATGGTTATAATTTTAAACTAAATAATATTATCTTAAAGTTATGCTTTACGAACCAATAGAACCGCAGGAGGTTACTAAAAAAGACAAAAGAAACTGGATTTATTCACTTTTTGTCGTATTGTTATTAGGCACCTGGACTTACATTATTTATGATAAAAGCAATACTATCCACTCGAAAGAGCAATTACAAACACAAATCAACGCTATTGATAGTTCAAAAGCCGGGTTAAGGCACGAATTCAATGCCACTTCTGCCCGATTAGATTCTTTAACCGGCAAACACATACAGTTAATTGATAAGCTGGCCGATAAAAACAAAACCATTCAATATTTAAAAAATAACATTGCCGCATTGTTACAACAACGTAACACAACTGCCACACAATTATTGCAGGCAAGAAAAATGATGGATGAATTAAATGGAAAAGTGAATGACCTGTATAATGAATTGGCCGTATTGCAAAGCAAAAATCAGGCTTTAACTTTAGCCAATGAACAATTAAGTAATGATAAAGCGCAATTACAAGATACCCTCAATAAAACGGTTGCTTACAACAATTATATTACCGATGAAGCTTCTACACTACATGCGTCTAACTTCAGTATTGAAGCACTTAAAATGCGTAGTAACGGTAAAGAGAAAATGATTACTGTTGCTAAAAAAGCAGATATTTTACGTATTAATTTTGATTTAGATGAAAACAGAGTAGCCTCAAGCGGCTCAAAAGAATTATACATCTGCATTGTAGATCCGGAGGGTAATATTATTTCATCCGGCAATACCCTGGTTACCAGAAAAGATGGTGTAAAACCTTATACAGCCAAAATTGTGGTGCAATATGAGCAGGGAAAAACAGCACCGGTTAATTTAAACTGGCGTAATAATGAAGATTATCAGCCCGGCGATTATACCATTATGGTTTACCAAAATGGCTATAAAATAGGCCAGGGTTCTGTTTTACTGAAAAAAAGCAGCTTGTTTGGTTAAAAGTCACATCCCTCAAATGGTTCATTTTCATGTTTAAAAACAGTTTCACTATAAAAATACATAAACAAAGATTATTTTAGTACCGTAAAACATACAACTATGAGTTATACAACACCAACAGAAAACCCACAAAGCCAACCCTCTTCATCAGGAAGAGACAATCGTAAAACCTTTTATGGTATATTGATTGCAGCCCTTGTTTTAACCTGGGGTTATATTATTTACGATAAGAGTAAAACAAAAGATATTATTACCCAAAAAGACACACAAATTACAACTGCCTTAACAGCAAAAGATTCTCTACAGGTATTGTTTAATGATGCTTCTGCAAAGGCAGATTCATTAACCGGCAGTAATGTAAAATTACAAGGCGCATTGGCTGAAAAAAACAGTGAGATTTTAAAATTAAAATCAAACATCAGAGGTATTTTAAACAAAAAGAATGCAACTGAAGCCGAGTTAAAACAAGCTAAAGCAATGATTGCTGAATTGAATGCAAAAATTGATAGCCTGTTTGCTGAAATTCAGCAACTGAAAGGTGAAAACCAACAGTTAACCGCTGCCAACCAGCAATTAACTACCGATAAAACACAATTAACTAATCAGAATACTGAGTTACAGGGTAATTTAACTAAAACACAAACTGAAAAAGCCAATATTGAAGATATTGCTTCAACACTGCATGCCTCTAATATACAGGTTAAAGCAGTCATTGTTAAAAAAAGTGGTAAAGAAGTAAGCACCAATAATGCTAAAAGAGCCGATATGTTTGTGATTACCTGCAATATTGATGAAAACAGAATTACATCCAGTGGTAAAAAAATATTATATGTTTGTGTTACCAATCCTGACGGAACTCCATCAGGAACAGAAGGTACTTTTAAATTAAAAGATGGAAGTGATAAAGCTTATTCAAATGCAGTTGAAGTAAATTATGAACAGGGCAAAACCCTACCAGCCAGTTTCAATTGGAAACCCGGCAGTAAATTTACCGGAGGCGAATATAAAATTGAAATTTATAACAATGGATTTAAAATTGGCGAAGCCAAAAAAACATTGAATAAGGGCGGATTTTTAGGCCTTTAATCAATCATCATTTTAACACATTACAAAATTCCGCCTCGATACATATTGAGGCGGTTTTGTTTATTTTACCCGGCAACATATTTTTTACCGGTTATAAAACATAAAAAAATTACCATTACAAACTGCATTCAAATTGTATCTTGCACGCATGGCAAAAAAAGTGAAAAAAGCAAAAAAGGAACAACCTGTTATATTGGTTACGAATGATGATAGTGTTGGTGCTCCGGGCATTAAAGCATTGGTAGAAGCAGTGATGGATTTAGGGAGAGTGGTAGTAGTAGCACCCGATAAACCCCAAAGCGGTATGGGACATGCCATTACCATTGGCCACCCATTGCGATTACAAAAAGTTGCTTTTATAGATAGTGTAGAAGCTTACACCTGCAATGGCACACCGGTAGATTGCGTAAAATTAGCAGTTGACAAAATTTTACATCGTAAACCCGATATTTGTTTAAGTGGTATTAACCATGGCGCAAACCACAGCATTAATGTAATTTATAGTGGCACCATGAGTGCTGCTATGGAAGCCGCTATTGAAAGTATACCCTCTGCCGGATTTTCTTTGTTAGATTATAGTATGGAAGCCGACTTTACTGCAGCCAAAATTTATGTACGAATAATAACAGAACAGTTGCTGAAAAGAAAATTACCCAAACACTTGTTGTTTAATGTAAATATTCCCGCTTTAGATGCAAGCCTTATTAAGGGTATAAAAGTATGTAGACAAGCCTATGCCAAATATGAAGAAGATTTTATAGAACGCACTGACCCACATGGCAGAAAGTACTACTGGCTTACCGGCGATTTTGTAAACTTTGATAAAGGAAAAGATACCGATGTATGGGCGTTGAATAACAACTATGTAAGCCTAGTGCCCATTACATTTGATTTAACCGATTACCAGCTGAAACAACAATTAGAAACCAACTGGATATTATAATGTTTTTAACAAAAGATAATATTAAACTCGGAATTGTATTAGGGCTATTAACCCCTTTTGCAGGCATGTTGGGCTTTTATTTTTGGCGGTTCAGACTATTAACTATTGTTGAATTTATACAATATTTAGGTATAGAAAAGCATTTAATTACCGCCATGCTCAGTTTTTCATTGCTGGCCAATGCCATCGTATTTACCATTTACATCAATTCCCGAAAAGATAAAACAGCCAGGGGCATATTTGCGGTTACGGTAATATATGCCATTGGTATTTTACTCTTAAAATTGTTTTATTAAAAAAAATTTATCACCTAAACAACTGTCGGGATGACTGGATTCGAACCAGCGGCCTCTTCGTCCCGAACGAAGTGCGCTACCGGGCTGCGCTACATCCCGAATAAAATTGTTTAGGATGTGAAAATACAAATTGAGCATTAAATAATCATAACTGCATTTAAAATTTAATCTCCACAATTTTACTAGTATGAATATAGCACAAAATAGCAGGTACGCATTCAATTAGTTTGCTACCACAAATGTAATTGGCTGTTCTTGTTTGCAATTTACCGGAATACCATTTTGCATAGCAGGACTCCAATCGGGAGATAATTCTACTACACGTAAAGCCTCGGCAC
>JAKAKY010000255.1 GCA_021824365.1 Bacteroidota bacterium
CAAAAAAGTGTCAACTTTTTTCAGGACGATACATGCTGTCTCGTCCTGAAATAGGTTGACACATAAAAACGTCAACAAAATGATTTCAGAACAAAAAAAAGAAAGTATTATTACCGAGTATTTAACCACGGAGATTTCATTCAGAGCCTTGGGCCAAAAGCATGGAATTGATTTTAGAATGATTCACCAATGGGTACAACGCTATAAAGGTATAATGAAAAGTAAACCCAATAAACCACTAAAGGTAAAACCGACCAATGGTACTGATGATTTACCAACTGATGTAAAACAATTACAAGCTGAATTACGCAAAGCCAGGCTACTTAATGAAGTGCTTACTGAAGTAATTAATATTACTGAAGAAGAACTGGGCCGCCCTATTAGAAAAAAGTCTGGCACCAAGCAGTCTTGAAGGTTGAACAAAGCAAGCCTAACCGAACTATTCGGGAGCTTTGTTCATTGCTTGGTTATAGCACTCAGGCATATTATAAATTTCACCGAACAAAAGAAAAAAAGTACCCGGGGCATGATGTATTGCTGCATCAGGTAAGTTTATTACGCGTTCATCAAAAGAAAATAGGAACACGAAAAATGTATAGCTTACTTCAGCCGTTTATGATGGAACATCATCTTAATTTAGGTAGAGATGCCTTCTTTGATTTGCTTCGTGATAATGGCTTATTGGTTCGCAAACGAAAAAGAAGAAAGCCCATAACAACATTTTCTAATCATCCATTTAAAAAATACCCAAACCTAATAAAAGATTTTGAACCAACTGCTCCTAATCAATTATGGGTGAGCGATAGCATAAAACATGATTTAAATCGATTATTAACTCTTTCGTACCAAAGCTATGAAAGTGCACAAAAAAAGGTGGTTTATATAAACTACCTTTTTTATTAAAATAAAAATCTTCAAACATAAGAATCCTTAACGCATATACCCTTTGCCCCTCTATTTATTTTTGTTTGCACAATAGTACTAACAAGTATTCATATTAATTATCTTTATCCGCTAAAACCTGAAAAGCATGTTGAAAGTAGGTGTATTTGGCGTTGGCCATTTAGGTAAATACCATTTAAATAACTGGAAAGAAATAAAAGATGTTAAATTGATTGGTTTTTTTGACCCCAATAACGATGCAGCTAAAGAGGCGGCTAACCAATATGGCATAAAACGTTTTATGGATGAAGAAAAACTCATTGATGCCTGTGATATTATTGATGTTGTGGTACCCACCGATAAGCATTTTGAAATTTGTATGTCTGCCATTAGAAAAGGTAAACATGTTTTTGTGGAAAAACCCATTACCCATACCATTCAGGAGGCAAAAAGTTTGGTAAATATGGTAAAAGAGGCCAACGTAAAATTGCAGGTAGGCCATGTTGAACGATTTAATCCCGCATTTCTGGCTATTAAGGATTTGAAGCTGAACCCTGTGTTCATTGAGGTGCACAGACTGGCTCAATTTAATCCCAGAGGTACAGAAGTGAGTGTTATTCTGGATTTAATGATTCATGACATTGATATTATTTTAAGCTTAGTAAAAAGCGGCGTAAAAAATATTTATGCCAGTGGTGTGGCAGTTATGACAGATACGCCTGATATTGCCAATGTGCGTATTGAATTTAATAACGGATGTGTGGCCAATTTAACGAGTAGCCGTATTAGCATGAAAAAAATGCGCAAAATTCGCCTGTTTCAAAAAGATGGTTATTATGGTATTGATTTTTTAGAAAAGAAAACGGAAATTATAACGCTAAAACAACCGGAAGACAGTAATAGTTTTTCATTTGATATAGAAACCCCGAATGGTACCAAAACCATTGCAGTATCTAATCCTGAAATTGAACCTGCCAATGCCATTTTATTGGAATTACAAAGTTTTGTTGATGCTATTAACAACAATACCCCTACATTAGTAAGTGAAATTGATGGTTTATTGGCATTGGAAGTGGCACACCAGATTCTTTCAAAAATTAACAGTAATGATATTGCCATATCTTAATCAGGCGCAATGTTTTATAAAACTTTGGAAATAAAGCTTGCCAAAAAAGCTGAATATACACACCAGCATCAAAACAAACGTGTGTTGTACTATGCTGCTAAAAGGAGCACAGATATTATCCTTTCTTTTTTGGCATTAATATTATTATTGCCACTGATAATTTTTATTAGCATCAAAACCAAAATTTCTTCACCAGGCAGCATTTTTTATTGCCAGGAAAGAATGGGTTTTAGGGGCATACCTTTTACCATTTATAAATTCAGAAGTATGTATGCAGATGCTGAAAAAAACGGCCCGCAACTCTCTTCCAACGATGATCAACGCATTACCACATGGGGTAAAATTATGCGCAAATGGCGCTTAGATGAAATTCCTCAGTTATGGAATATTATTAAAGGCGATATGTCATTAGTAGGCCCAAGGCCCGAAAGACAGTTTTATACCAGCCAATTGATAGAAATTGTACCCAATTATGCTGCATTATTTTTGGTTAAACCTGGATTAACATCTTCGGGAATGATAGAATTTGGCTATGCTTCTAACATTACTGAAATGGTGGAGCGTGCTCAATACGATTTAGCATATGTTCAAAAAAGATCCTTTTTCCTCGATATCGCAATCATATTAAAAACATTTTTTATTATTATTTTGGGAAAAGGGAAATAATGAAATTCTGTGCATGAATAATGAATGGCAAATAATACCGGCTCATGCAATTGATGTGCACAAATGGAATGCCTGTATTTCCCAATCGAACCGGCCGTTGATATATGCCTATACATTTTACCTGAATGCACTATGCCCGCAATGGATTGGCCTTATTTTAAACAATTACGAAGCAGTTATGCCGGTGCCCATTAAAAAAAAATGGGGTATTACTTATTGTTATCTACCAGTTTTCATCCAACAATTGGGTTTATTTCAAAAAAACCATACCACCTACCCTGTTGATGCAATTTTACAATGGGTAACCTCCCAATTCAAGTACGGTGATTTGTATATCCCCTTTTATCAATCATTACCAAACTTACCAAATTGTTCCGTACAGGTTCGGGATAATTTTATTTTGGATTTAAAGAATGAATATACAAGCATTGCAGCAGGATATTCAGGCGATTTGAAGCGTAATTTATCTAAAGCTAATCATCATCATTTAGTATACCATAACAAAGTCAATGTTCAGACCATTCTCAATCAATTTTATCAAGCATATCATCGGGCTATGCATTTACAAAAAGCTAATCTGAATGCATTTGCCACATTACTATTACAAAAAGAAATGCAGTTACATTTTTTTGCCCGGGCAGTAAATGATGTAAAAGGTAACCTAATAGCCGGAGGCATTTTTTTAAAAGATGACTACAGAATTTATAACATCGTAAATTTTACAAATAGCACAGGACGTAAACATAGTGCCAATCATTTTTTGTTGGATCAATGCATTCACGAGTTTGCCGGAA
>JAKAKY010000256.1 GCA_021824365.1 Bacteroidota bacterium
TTTTTATTCTGCAATTTGTAATTGTCGTTTATATAGTTGAATGGTGTTTTCGATTCCCAAATACAATGAATCGCAAATTAAGGCATGGCCAATACTTACTTCGTCTAAATGTTTGATGTGTTGTTTAAAATAGCGAAGGTTATGTAAATCTAAATCGTGCCCTGCATTAATACCCAAACCTAATTTATGTGCTAATGCTGCAGCGGCAATATAAGGTTGAATGGCTTTTTCCTGATGGCCGGCTGCAAACATACAGGCATAGCTTTCTGTATATAATTCAATTCTGTCGGTATTTGTTTTCGCTGCTGCTTCTACCATTTTTAAATCGGGGTCTACAAAAATGGATACGCGAATACCGGCTTTTTTAAAAGTTCCAATCATCTCTATTAAAAAATCTTTGTGTTGTATGGTATCCCAACCATGATCGCTGGTAAGTTGTTGAGAAGCATCGGGCACCAAGGTTACCTGATTGGGTATAGCAGCCAGCACTATATCCACAAACTTTTTTTCAGAAGGATTACCTTCTATATTAAACTCAGTAGTAATAATGGGTTTAATGTCCATCACGTCTTTGTAAGTAATGTGTCTTTCATCAGGCCTTGGGTGTACCGTAATACCTTCAGCCCCAAATAGCTGTGCATCAACTGCTGCTTTCACCACGTTTGGATTATTGCCACCCCTGGCATTACGTAGCGTAGCAATTTTATTAATGTTGACACTTAATCGGGTAGGCATACAATAACGATTTTTTATGCAAAGTAATTATAAAAAATGCAATCTGGCATTAATAGCCTGGCATGAATTTCAGCTTTATGGCTTAATGGAGAAAAGATGTAGCATACTATTATGCTTCATTTAAAAACAACACTACCTTCGCAAAGAACATTTTATAAGCTAAATTGTTCGTATTGTATGTCTTATAACACCTTAGAAGCCTGCTTAACTGATTTAGAAAAAAATGACCATTTAGTGCGTGTAAAAGAATTAGTAGACCCTTATTTAGAAATGGCTGCTATTCATTTAAGGGTGCATGCTGCAGGTGGCCCGGCCCTGTTGTTTGAAAATGTAAAGGGTACTCCGTACAGAGCTGCTTCCAATATTTTTGGTACGGTTGAGCGGAGTAAATTTATTTTTAGAGACACTCTCAGGTTGGTGCAACAACTAATTGAACTAAAAAATAATCCTATAAAAGCGATACAATCGCCTTATAGATATATGCGAACCGGTTGGACAGCATTCAAAGCATTACCACTCAAAAATCCTATATCAAAACCCGTATTAGCCAATCAAATACAGATTAGCGATTTACCTTTAATACAACACTGGCCAAATGATGGTGGTGCATTTATAACTTTGCCTCAGGTATATACTGAGGATGTAGAACAACCCGGCATTATGCATGCAAATATGGGTATGTATCGCATTCAATTAACCGGCAATGATTATATTTTAAATAGGGAAATTGGTTTACATTATCAATTACACAGGGGAATTGGCATTCATCAAACAAAAGCCAACGTTAAGGGGGTTCCGTTAAAAGTTAGTTGTTTTGTGGGTGGACCTCCTGCACACAGTTTAGCTGCAGTAATGCCTTTACCTGAAGGGATGAGTGAAATGACTTTTGCAGGTGTATTAGGCAACAGGCGATTTAGGTACACTTATATGGATGGTTATGCCATTAGTACCGATGCTGATTTTGTGATTACCGGGGAGGTATTGCCGGGTGAAAACAAACCGGAAGGCCCTTTTGGCGATCACTTAGGATATTATAGCTTACAACACCCATTTCCTGTTATGAGGGTGCATAAAGTTTTTGTCAGGAAAAATGCCATCTGGCCATTTACAGTAGTAGGCAGACCTCCGCAGGAAGATACCAGTTTTGGCACCTTAATTCATGAATTAACCGGCAATGCGGTAACTAAAGAAATTCCCGGTGTACGCGAAATACATGCCGTAGATGCGGCAGGTGTGCATCCCTTATTGCTGGCCATTGGCAGCGAACGTTATACTCCTTTCAATCCAACCAAAGAACCGGCTGAAATTTTAACCATTGCCAATCATATATTGGGGACCGGGCAATTGAGCTTAGCCAAGTTTTTATGGATTACTGCCGATGATACGCATCAGTTATCAGTTACCAACGTACCTGCATTTATGCAGTATGTTTTAGAGCGAATTGATTTTAAACGCGATATACATTTTTACACCAATACCAGTATTGATACATTGGATTATAGTGGGGGCGGATTGAATAAGGGTAGTAAAGTAGTATTAGCAGCTTATGGGAAACCCATTAGAACCTTGTGTACAGAAGTACCTGAAATAATGAAGGAGATAAAGCCTTTTACCAATGCACAATTAGTGATGCCAGGTGTTGTTGCACTAACGGCGCCGTATTTTACAGATGCAGCTACTGCCAAACAAACAGTATCTATTTTAGAAACACAATTAATCCGTGGTGCTGTACCCGATAATGTAGCCTGCATAGTGTTGTGTGATGATAGTGCATTTACTGCAGCTAATCTCAACAATTTTTTATGGGTAACATTTACCCGTTCCAATCCTTCCCATGATATACACGGAATTGGTGCTTTTATTGAAAACAAGCATTGGGGTTGTAAAGGACCATTGATAATTGATGCACGTAAAAAGCCCCATCATGCTCCACCGGTTGAGGTATTGCCCGAAACCAATAAAAAAATAGATTCCCTTTTTGCAAAGGGCGGAAGTTTGTTTGGGATTGAGTAAACAATTATAACAATATTCCGCGTAAAAACAGATACGCTACACTAAAATAAATAATCAATCCTGTAACATCTACTAATGTTGCTACAAACGGTGCTGAAGAAACAGCGGGGTCGGCACCTGATTTTTTCAACAGCACGGGTAATATTGAGCCGGAAAGTGTACCCCATAGCACAACGCCAATTAAACTTACACCAACGGTCAGGCCAATTAACAGCCAATGTGTACCATAAAAATCTTGAATAATGCCATGCTGCGTTAAAACATGCCATAAGGAAATTCGAATAAATCTAATTAAACCTAATACGCTACGCTGCCTAAAACCAATCCGCTGCTAATTTCTCTGTGCATTACCCGCCACCAATCGGTTAACAACATTTCACCCACAGCCATAGCCTGAATAATGAGTGTGGAAGCTTGCGAGCCGCTATTACCGCCACTAAACATAATCAAAGAAACAAAGATGGATAGTACCACGACTTTCTCAATTTCATCGGCAAAAAAAGCCATAGCGGTTGCAGTAAGCATTCAGAAAGAAATGCAGTTCCATCATCAGGAGGTAATTCATTCAGTAAATTTGCGGTTTTTAATACCGGAAGTATTTTAATAATGTCTTTCTGTTGTGCAATGTCTAAAATTTTAAAAACGTGGATGGCACGGTGAATAGACATATTGGCGAGGATGGCGGGCCTCCTGATCAGGAAATTGATTCACC
>JAKAKY010000052.1 GCA_021824365.1 Bacteroidota bacterium
ACTTTATCCAGATTTTTTTTAGCACTCAACTATTTTGTGATGTTTGTAAGTTGTTCTTCAGCACAAAAGTCGCCGGGTTCAACTATAACGCCACCTCCTATTTCAGGGCACGTTTCAAAAGACTCTGTATCACTCTGGCTCACTAATGCCAATGGCTCTGTTCGTTTACAACAACAAACGCCTGTATTTTTTGATTCGGTGAATAAAACTAATCTGGTTATTTCGGTAGATAGTACACAACGTTTTCAAACCATGGATGGGTTTGGATATACTATAACCGGCGGAAGCGCCACTTTAATCAATCAATTACCTACTGCAGAAAAAACGGCTCTGTTACATGAGTTGTTTGGTAATAGTGCCAATAGTATTGGTATTAGTTATTTACGTATTAGTATTGGTGCATCTGATTTGAATAGCAGCGTATTTTCTTATGATGATATGCCTTCCGGACAAACAGATACTACCCTGTCAAAATTTAGCTTAGGTGCTGATACCGTTGAATTAATTCCGGTTTTAAAAGCCATTCTGCAAATCAATCCTACTATTCAAATATTGGGATCGCCATGGTCAGCGCCTGCCTGGATGAAAGACAATGCCGGTACTATTGGTGGAAGTTTGCTGCCTGCATATTATAACGTTTATGCAAAATATTTGGCAAAATATATTCAGGCCATGCAACGGCAAGGCATTACCATACATGCAATTACTATTCAAAACGAGCCGTTAAACCCCAATAATAATCCCAGTATGGTTATGCAGGCTGCTGAACAGGCTACTTTTATACAACAGGCATTAGGGCCGGTTTTTAAAAATGAAAACTTGACTACTAAAATTTTGTTGTATGATCATAATTGCGACAGGCCCGATTATCCCATCTCTATATTAAACAATCCTGCTGCTGCGCAGTATGTAACCGGCTCTGCTTTTCATTTGTATGCAGGAAATATTAGTGCACTTGCACAGGTACATGATGCCTTTCCTGACAAAAATGTATATTTTACCGAACAATGGGTGGGCGCTCCGGGCGATTTTGCCTCTAACTTAAAATGGCATGTTGAAAATTTAATTGTAGGTGCCCCACGCAATTGGAGTAAGACTGTATTGGAATGGAATCTGGCTGCCGATGCGCAATATGAACCACATACCCCCGGTGGCTGTACCCAGTGTTTGGGCGCATTAACCATACAGGGTAATGCGATTACCAGGAATGTGGCTTACTACATCATAGCACATGCGTCAAAATTTGTACCTTACGGTTCGTATAGAATTGCTTCCAATATGGTAAATGGTTTGCCGAATGTGGCTTTTCTTACACCGCAGGGTAAAAAAGTGTTAATTGTAATGAATACTACCGGCATAACTCAGGTGTTTGGTATTCAGTTTAAAAATGTATTTGCTCCGGCTGCATTAGCATCGGGCGATGTGGCAACTTATGTCTGGTAAATGGCATAAAATTCAATGGTGTAGCATATGAAAAAATTATTGTTTCAATCTGTTGTTTTTGGATTATTACTGGTGAGTGGTGCCATAGCCCAAACACCGCGCTTTTATCAGGAAATTCAGGCATTTAAACAACAGGATAGCCTGCAGTTTCCTTCTGCCAATGCCATATTGTTTGTAGGCAGTTCTTCTTTTCAAAAATGGAAAGATGTGCAGGACTATTTTCCCAATCATACCATCATTAATCGCGGATTTGGAGGTTCTACCCTACCCGATGTAATTCGGTATGCACCGGAGATTATTTTGCCCTATCATCCTAAACAAATTGTTATTTATTGTGGCGAAAATGATATCGCTGAAGATACTGCCATTACACCACAGCAGGTTTTAAATAGGGTGAAAACTTTATTGAGTATTATCCGAAAAAAATATACAAACATACCGGTTGATTATATTTCTATTAAACCCAGTCCAAGCCGGGTACAATGGCAACAGAAAATGGTAGCCGCTAACCAGCTAATTCAAGCCTATTTGGAAAAGCAGCCGCATACACGGTTTATTGATGTGTACCACGCCATGTTAAATGCTGATGGAACAATTAATGAAACCATTTTTATTAACGACCGGTTGCACATGAATGCCAAAGGCTATCATATCTGGCAAAAAATATTAGAGCCCGCTTTATTGTAAGCTGCTAATAATCTATAATTGTAAACTGCCCGATGATTGATTTATGTTGTTATCAGTTGTTTCGTTTGGGGTTTGATACGGCTAATTCAGGCTCAAACAGCACTAATTCTACCGGCATACAATTTACGTGCCGGGCAATGGATTGATTGTTTTGGTACCGGTGCTACTACTTACGAAATTTTATTGCTAACTTCCAATGTAATGTGGCTTCACAATATTGGTAGCGATGGTAATGCCTGGTATCAGATTTTTAAAGCACAATAAATAGTTGTTTTAAATAATGTTTTATTACTAAAATTTTTTAACATGTTCAATAAGTTATTGCCATTTCTTTTTTTTGCAGCAATATTTGTCGGCTGTGGGGGTAGTAGTAAAAATCCTTCTACTCCAAATACTCCACCAGGCAATGTTTCCATTAATGCAGTAGTATCCACCGATAGTAGCGGTAATGTAAATTTTACGGCTTCAGCCACAAACGCAGTGTCATACGATTTTGATTTTGGTAATGGCGTTATTCAAACTATTCCTTCCGGAATAACTACCTATAAGTATACTTCTTCAGGTACCTATACGGTAAATGTGATTGCTAAAAGTGCATCGGGATTAATTTCTTCAGCCAACATACAAGTAAACGTTGCAGTAAAATTAAATTTGGTTTGGTCAGATGAATTTAATACACCGGGTAGTCCCGATCCCACTAAATGGACATACGATTTAGGTGCCGGTGGTTGGGGCAATAATGAATTAGAATATTATACATCCCGAACTGATAATGCGATCATATCAAACGGAACATTAAAAATTATTGCCAAAAAGGAAAATTATTCAGGAAGCAATTATACCTCTGCCCGCTTGTTAACGAAAGGATTATATAGTTTTAAATATGGAAGGATAGATGTAAACGCTAAACTGCCCGCCTCTATTGGAACATGGCCAGCTATATGGATGCTGGGCAACAATATTACAACTGCCGGTTGGCCAGCTTGCGGTGAAATAGATATTATGGAACAAAATGGCAAGAATAAAAACATCATTTATGGTACCTTGCATTATCCGGCTCAGGTAAATCAGTATGGCGATGGTGCAACTACTTCTATTAGCAATGCAGCCAATACTTTTCATAAATATTCTGCTATCTGGTCGCCGGTAAGTATTCAGCTATTGGTAGATGATGTAGTGTATTATACACTGCCTAATAAAAACAGTTTCCCATTCAATCAAAATTTCTTTATTATTTTAAATGTAGCAATAGGAGGTACGTTAGGTGGTTCAATTGACCCTGCCTTCACAACCGATCAAATGGAAATAGATTATGTGCGGGTTTACCGGTAGTGATAGAAATAGCGTAATTTTCATTCCTCAAAAAAGCAATACCCAAACAACATTCCTCTATTCAAAAACCTTTTATCAACACATGAAAACTTTATTAAAATGTTTTGTTTTTGTTTTTTGTATACTGCAGGCAGGTAAAGCGCAAACACAAAAAATACCTAAGGGAAAAGTAATTTTTTTTGATGATTTTAATGACAAGAAGTTAGATTCAAATAAGTGGAATATTGAAATTACCGGTTTTCACGTAAACAATGAATTACAGGCATATGTAGATTCTGCTGTAACCTTTTTTATACAAAATAGCAAACTGGTATTACAACCCGTATATACACCCGGTTTTGTAACTAAAGACGGACAGCATTTCGATTTTATTTCAGCACGAATTAATACCCGCAAAAAATTTGAATTTGAATATGGCCTTGCAGAGGCCCGAATTAAATTAACCAACGGTGCCGGCTTATGGCCTGCCTGGTGGATATTGGGTAACGGGCAATGGCCTGCAACCGGCGAAATTGATGTAATGGAAAATGTTGGCGATGCTGCATGGGCCAGCGCTGCCGTTCATGGCCCGGGTTACAGTGGTGAAACACCTTTTGTTGAACGGTATCATTTTCCCAAAAACAATGATGCTGCACAATGGCATATTTACGCCGTAAACTGGACACCCGATACCATGGTGTTTGAATATGATGGCAAACCGATATACCGTGTTACAAAAGCCATGGCGGCAAAATATGGTGAATGGGCTTTTAGTAATCAAAAATTTTTGATTTTAAATTTTGCTTTGGGTGGCAATTATCCTGCAGGTGTGAATGGGGTTAAAGAACCTTATTTTGGGCTGCCTGAAACAACAGTACAACAAATTCAACAAAAACAGGCAAAAATGGTGATTGACTGGGTAAAGGTTACCCAATTCAATGCACCTCAAAATTCCAAATAACATACCCGGTAGGAGTAGTATCGGATAAGGCGTCTATCCAAAATATTTGCACGGCATTATTGGTTTCATTAATTTTCATGCCTGCAACATGAGAAGATGCTTATCCATATTACTCCTAACAGTACTGCTGATTAATATGGGCGGATACCATTTATGGTATGTACTGTATAAAGTGCATTTAAAAACGGAGATGAAAGGTTTTATTGTTGCACATCCCGATACCAGGGCGGCTTGCCATTTTCAGTGGAATGTGGATGCTGATGGAAATATTGATCAGCCTTCTTTTTCCTGGGAAGAAAAAAATAAAGAATTTACTTACAACGGTTTGTTGTATGATGCAGTGCATATACAATATAGCGGCACAGCGGTAACCATTTGCTGCTTGCCCGATAATGCTGAAAACAATGCCGAACTGCAACATTTTGCTTTACAAAAAAATAAACAGGATGCCGGAAAACAGAACCGGCTGAGCTTTTCTCAAGTATTTTCATTTTTTTATCAGTCCGACGTATATCAAATGCAATTAACGGCTGCAACCAATATTAGTTGGCACCCTTTTTATCCCACTCAATTATATTTCACTACTACAGCAATTGTATTGCCGCCTCCCCGGTTTTTTACCTGCTAATGTCTTATTTTTTATTCTGCCTTATATTTTTTTAATGCAGGTAGAGTTTTTCTTTTAGCAACCTGCTATTCGTTCATTCATTTATTTATTGTTATGAGAAAATTAATTGCACTGTTTATATTTTTATTTTTGTTACAACAACTACAGGCACAGGTAATTCAGGGCCGTGTTGCTGATAATAGCACCAATCAGCCCATCATAGGTGCTGTTATTGTATTACCCAACCAACAAAAAATCATTACCGATGATAACGGTAAATTTCAAATAGAACCCATTGTCAAAAATATAACCGTTATAGTAAACAGTTTGGGTTACGAAACCCAACAGGTTACCATTAAACCCGCCAACAAAGAATTGTTGATTTTATTAACCCCAACTACCGATAACTTAAATAAAGTACAGGTTACAGGTTGGGCAACGGGTAAACGCGATAACCAATTAACCGAAGCACAATCAGTAGGTGTATTAACGTATCATGATTTACAACGTGGAAATGGTTTGTTCCCCGAAAATCAAATGAATACCATACCCGGTGTGTTTATGCAAACCAGAGGCATTTCAGGTGGGCAACGCATTATCATCCGTGGTTATGGCAATACCACTAATTTTAATGGTTTAGGATACCAGGTATTTTTAAATAATATTCCCTTAACCGATGCTACAGGTATAACTATTTTAGATGATATTGATTTTTCGACGATTGGCAGAGTAGAGGTGTTTAAAGGACCCGAGTCCAGCTTGTATGGTTCGGGTATTGCCGGTGTGGTGAAATTATATTCCATTCAACCTAAGCCTAATACTATTAAAATTTTAGAAGAAAACACCGTAGGTAGTTATGGTTTGTTTAGAAATAATACACGTATTGAATCGGCCGGTAGTAATTCAGTGTTGTTTTTTAATTATGGCCATCAAACGTCAAATGGTTACCGTAATCATAGCGCTTCGGCCAAAGATTATGCCTCTTTTAAAGGCGATTTTTATGTGGGTGATCAACAAACTATTTCAACCTATTTATCCTACAGCCGTTCTTATGAGGAATTGGCAGGTGAAATTCCCGGCGATACGTTATACCACCGAATTACCTGGAGCGATCCAAAATATGTAAATAACAATGCGCATGTACTGATTGAAAGTTTTAGAGCCGGTATAACTGATGATATTAAAATTAGTCAGTACTTCAACAATCAAACCACTGTATTTACTTCCGGATATACGCTCGACCAGCCTTTTGCAGCAGGACTAAACTCAAATGCCGTATTAACCTTCGGGGGAAGAACAGGTTTTATTTATAACGGAAAGGCGGGTGCAGTTGGTTTACATGGTATTATTGGCGGGCAGTTTGAGAAAACACTTTCATTTAATAAAACCTATAATTTAACCAATGGCATAATGGGGGGTATTAGAGGCGATTTACAAATACAGGCATCTACGTATAATTTATTTACCGAATGGAAGTTGAATTTGCCGGCACAAGCCATGCTAACTGCGGGTAGCAGTGTTAACTTTATTGAATATAGTATCCGAGATATGCTGACCAATAGTGCCAACCCAACACATGCCGACCAGTCAGGATATAAACGTTTTACACCTGTTGTAAAACCCCGCATTGCATTATTGAAAATGTTGAGCAAAAACAATTCAGTGTATGTAGATGTTAGCACGGGCTACACACCACCTACCACCAGTAATGTTATAATACAAGCCATAGGAAAAGTAAATACCGGTTTACAACCAGAATTGGGTATTCAATATGAAGTAGGAACAAAAGGCAGTTTCTTCAACAATAAATTATCCTATCAATTAGCCTTGTTTCAGTTAGATGTTAGCAACAAAATTGTAAACCAGACTGTTGCTGCAACCCAAATTACCCCATTTTATACTTTTGCCGTAAATGTTGGTAAACAAAGAGATAACGGTGTAGAGCTGTCGTTAAATTATCTGGCCTTACAATCTAATCAGGGCTTTTTTCGTTCCATAAAACCATTTATTACCTACACCTACTCTAATTTTACGTATGTTGATTTTAAAAGCGATAATAACAATAATGCCAATACACTTAATTTTTCTGGAAATAAGGTAGCAGGTGTTGCGCCCAATTTTTTAAATATTGGAATGGATATTGTAACTGTACCCGGCATTTATTTTAATAGCACTTTTCAATATGTTGATAAAATACCATATACCTTCGATAATTTGAATAATGCGGCTGCTTACCGTTTGTGGGGTGCTAAATTAGGTTACAGAAAAACGCTGCATCAACATTTTGATATAGACGCATTTGTGGGTACAGATAATTTGTTGAACAATACGTATTATACCTTTTTATTTTTATCGCCTACATTAGCTTCTCAAACCGATCCGCATTTTATACCCGGGCCTTATACAGCCATGTGGTATGGCGGGTTAAAGCTGGCTTATCATTTCTAAACAAATTACGTATGAAGATTAAATACATAAAAATTTGGTTGCCTTTACTTTTACTGATGGTCATATCATGTAAAACAAAAAAGCAGGAGGAAACGTTCAACCCTGCAAATGCCAAACGGATTGTTTCTGTTTCCAAACAGTTAACAGAAATGATGTTTGCACTGGGCAAAGGAAAAGATATAGTGGCCTGCGATTTAACCAGCAGCTATCCTGATAGTGCCAAACTGTTACCTAAGGTAGGGTATCATCGGTTATTGAGTACGGAAGGCATTGTATCTATGCGGCCTGATATTGTAATATACAGTCAAAATATTGGTCCAGTTACGGTAATACCGCAACTACAACAAGTGGGGGTACGTTGTAAAGAATTTTTTGAATCAAATACATTAGATAGTGCACAGTTATTGCTCAACGCATTGGGTAATTATTTTGGCGTTTCTGCTGTGGCCGATTCATTGAATCATCAACTACAACAACAAATGCAGGTAGTGTATGCTGCGCAAAAGCAATGTGTAGATACACCGAAAGTAATGGTCATTCAATTTGGCCAGGCCAACAATGTTTATTTTGTAATGAGTGGAAGAAATAGCCCTGCTGATGCAATGATACGTATGGCAATGGGCAAGCCGGCTGTATATCAGGCAAAAGGTGCATCGCAGTTAAGTGCTGAAGCTATTGCTGCTGCAAATCCGGATATTATTATTGTTACCGATTTTGGTTTTGAAAAATTAGGTGGTATAGAAGGGGTAAAAAAATTACCCGGCGTAGCTTTAACCAACGCCGCCAAAAAAAGTAATATTTACCGGTTTAATGAACACGATATTGTTTATTTCGGTCCGCGAAGTGCGGGCAATATTTTATCACTTATGAAAATATTTCATCCCAATATTCATGCAACACTACCCTAAACTGTACTTTGTTATTTTGTTGGTGTTATTGGTTATTACCCTTATTATAGCCATTGTATTTGGTGCGATACCTATTTCTGTTCATGAAATGTACAGCGCAATTTCGCATTCCATAAAAGCCAATGCTACTGTCAGTTTAGAGGAAGCAGTTTTTTTAGACATTCGTTTACCCCGGGTATTGCTTTGTGCCATTACCGGTGGAATTTTAGCTGCTTCCGGGGTAATGATGCAGGGCTTGTTTCGCAACCCAATAGTAGAACCGGGTTTAACAGGAACTAGTGCCGGTGCAGCTTTTGGTGCATCATTTATATTTGTTTTATCAGGCAGGTTGCCCATTTGGTTGCAACAGTTTTCAGGAATTTTTTTGGTTCCGGTTTTTGCATTTGCCGGTGGTGTTGTTGCAACGGTACTGGTATATACATTGGCTAAATCAGTAAAAAGAGTATCTGTTACTAATTTACTGTTAATTGGAATTGCTATCAATGCAATAGCATTGAGCGGAACAGGATTTTTGAGTTTTATATCCAGAGACCCACAGGCCAGAAGCATTACTTTCTGGAATCTCGGCAGCTTTGCCGGTGCATCGTGGATGCAGGCAGGCATTACAGCATTGGTTACTCTTCCTGTCATGCTACTTTTATGGCGCTATACCAATCAGTTAAATGCATTGATGATGGGCGATAAAGAAGCCGGCTATTTGGGGGTACATACCGAACGCTTAAAATGGCAGATTTTATTGCTCAACACAGCTATGGTGGCAGTGGCTACTGCATTTGTAGGCGTTATTGCCTTTGTAGGATTAATTGTGCCACACATGATGCGTTTGTTTTTAGGTGGCAATAACCGCGTATTGCTGCCAGCCTCTTTTTTATGCGGGGCTATTTTGTTAACTGTAGCTGATATAACTGCCCGTTTATTAATTGCACCGGGCGAAATACCTATTGGTATTATTACCTCTTTGGTAGGCGCACCTGTTTTTATTCTTTTATTGAAAAAATCGCAATTGCTGCAAAAAGGAGGTAGCTATGATTGAAGTAAAAGGCGTTAATTATTCTATTCAACAAAAACAATTATTGCACAATATTGATTTAACTGTTCAGAAAAATAGTTTTACTGTTATCATGGGAGCCAATGGCGCAGGTAAAACAACGCTGTTGCAATTAATGGCCGGAAGCCTGTCCACTACTTCAGGTTTGATTACAATCGATGGTATTGATATTGCCTCCTTATCGCCTGAGATGCTGGCAAAAAAAAGAGCGGTATTATCGCAACAATATCATTTGCCATTTGCATTAACGGTACGCGAAGTAGTGATGATGGGCAGGTACCCTTTTTTTAAAAACCAACCTACAGGCATTGATGTTGAAATAGTGAATCATGCCATGCAACAAATGGATATTTTGCATTTGGCTGATACGCTCTATCAGCACTTATCGGGCGGTGAAGCACAAAAAGTGCAAATGAGCCGTGTATTGGCTCAAATTTTAGATGCTGCCGAATTACAGGAAAAATATTTGTTTTTAGATGAACCGGTTTCGCAATTAGATATTAAATACCAATACCAGTTAATGCAAATTGCTAAATCATTAACCCGGCAGTGCATAACGGTAGTGGCTATTTTGCACGATGTTAATTTGGGCATGCAATTTGCCGATACGCTTCATTTTATGAAAGACGGGTATTTACACCATTCAATACAACATCCTGCAGATATTGATACCACCTTAATTAAACATGTTTTTGGTATGAATGCGATAAAACTGCAAAACAATCAAACCAGCTATCCGTTTATTTACTTTCAACCCTAACTATCCATTTAAAACAAAACTGCTTATGCATACTATTGATATTTCAGGAACTCTTGGCCTTATTGCAACAGTTGTGTTAACCGTTAATATTTTACTGGGTATCTTGCTTAGTTCGGCCTATAAAAAATCGGTACACTGGAAACGGGTTCCTGCTTTAATTCAAAAAATAAATCTCACCGATGTGCATAATTATACCGCCTATTTGGCTTTATTATTTGTATTGGCACACATGGTACTAATACCCATTGATCCGGTGTCTAAATTTTCATGGGCAGAATTGCTATGGCCATTGCATACGGAACACCAGCCCTATATGGCTTTGTTAGGCAGTTTATCTTTCTATGCGTTGCTAATCGTGATAATAACCACACAAAAAATTATCAAAAACAAAATGGGTTTCCGCTTTTGGAAAAATGTGCATTTAATTGCTTACGGTACAGTTTTGCTGTTTATTATTCACGGTATTTGGATGGACCCTGAATTGAAAGACCGGCCGGCTGATTTTTTAGATGCAGAAAAGCTGCTATCAGAAATTTGTGGCTTGGTTCTGATAGCAGCTTCTTATATACGCTTCCGCTATTTTATGCTGAAACAACGTTGAGCATTTGCATCGCTATTCTTTATCTGCTTCTTTTTTAAACAAATCTAACTTAGACGACTCTACCAATTGGCGAAATTTTTTCCATTCTGTATTAAAGAAGTGATTGGCTTTTTCCAATACCTGATGTACACTTTCTTTGGCTACATGGTATAATTTTTCTTCCTGTTCACCGGGTACTGCATTTTTATACAAAGCGGTAGTGCGGGCATTGGCAATATTGCCATTCGCAGTTAACTGAGGTACAGTGCCATAGCCTTGTTTTTCCTGAGGTTTCCCATTTACAGTTTCTTTGATTGTTTTGATGGATTGTTCTAATCTTTTCATGCTATGCCGAATGCTGTCTCTGTTACTACTGTCTATGTTCGATAAATTATTTTTAATATTTGTCATGATAGATTCTGCATTTGTTAAGCGTTCTGTCAGATCATTTACCTGAACTGTCAATGAGTCTAACCGGGCATTAAATGCTCGTTGCATCTTTCTTACTTCGGGTGAGGTGGGTGCATTAGGGTCATCATTTACCAGAACAGTTGCAGAATCTTTTAATTTCCCCCATTGCAGCACAACTGTATAAGTACCGGGGTCAACAGGTAAGCCACCGGGCTCGGCTGTGCTCCCACCAAAACTTCTGCCTCTTCTACCACCTTCACTGCGTATACCTTTTCCTTCCAATCCCCAAAAGAAGCGGTTAAAACCGGTATCTGCTTTCACTACTAAATTGCGTACATTATTGTGTGCCGCATCGTATATGTGAACATGAGCGGAATCAGGCATCTTTAATTTCCCGGTATCACTTGCTTTTTTTTCGGTATAAAAACTGATGGAAGCGCCACGCTTTCTGTTTTCGCCTTCATAAGTTCCCCAAATACTGTACTCAATTCCGGATGGATTTTTCATTTTAGCCAGATATGCTGTGGGAATAGGAAATGCCATCAACTTTTGCGTAAATGGCTTACCGTTATTCGCTGCTAATTTTCGTAACGGGCGAATGTCATCTAAAATCCAGATAGCCCTGCCAAAAGTAGCAATGGCTAAATCGGCTTCTCTTTCCTGAATGGCTAAATCGTAAGTAGAAACGGAGGGGTATTTGTTTTTATATTGTTGAAAACGATTGCCATTATCAAAACTAATCCATAATCCCTGTTCTGTTCCTACAAAAATCAAATTAGGTTCTACCGGATCCTGAATCATACATAAAGCATATCCCGTTACTTTCTTTTCATCCACCATCTTTGTCCATGTTTTTCCGAAATCGGTTGTTCTGAAAATATAAGGCTTAAAATCGCCTAACCGATAATTGTTGCAAACAACAAATGCTTCACCTCCTTTGTATCTGGATGCTCTGATTTGTGGCACCCAGCTTCCTTCCGGCATTCCGGGAATTTTACCACGAAAATTGGTCCAGGTTTTACCGCCATCTTGTGTTAATTGTATATTGCCATCATCGGTACCTACCCAAATTACCCCCCGTTGCACATGGGATGGTTCAATACATAAAATAGTGCAATAATTTTCTGCGCCGGTAATATCAATCGATAATCCGCCATTATTGCTTTGGTTTTCTTTAGCGGTATCATTAGTGGTTAAGTCGGGCGAAATGATACTCCATGATACTCCTTTATTAGTGCTTTTATTTACAAACTGGCTTCCAAAATAAATGGTATTATTATCAAATGGGTCTTGTGCTATAGCGGCATTCCAGTTAAACCGGTGTCGTAAGGTGCTGCCTACATCGGGTGGTTTAATGCGCCATTGTTCGCCGGTGGCTACATTGTAACGGCCCAGTTCGCCTTCCTGGCTCATGGAATACACCCAATTGTAATTATCCGGGTCGGGTACCACATCAAAACCATCGCCACCGCCCACTTCTGTCCAGTAACTGTTTCTGATGCCTGAATTAATCCAAACATACGCAGGGCCGTACCAACTTCCATTATCTTGTAAACCGCCCATCACATGATAAGGTAATGCATTATCAACATTAATATGATAAAATTGGCCAACAGGTAATTTGCTTTCAAACTGCCAGGTTTTTCCTTTATCGCGTGTAATGGCTAATCCGCCATCATCACCATCAATAATAAAAGAGGGATTGTAAGGATGAATCCACCAGGCATGGTGATCGGGGTGAATGCCGCTGTAAGGAATTAATATGCGAAAGGTTTTACCGCCATCTTCACTTACACTCACCATTTGGTTAATGTTGTATAACCGGTTTTCATTTTCGGGGTCAACCCGGATATCCTGAAAATAAAAGGCTCGGTTGGTAACCACGGCGGGGTCGCTGTTCACTAACTCCCATTTAATACCACCGTCATCCGATTTATATAAACCATTTTTGGTAGCTTCTACCAAAGCATAAACCCGTCCGGGTAAACTGCGGCAAATGGTTAAGCCAATGCGTCCGTAATTACCAACAGGTAAACCATCGGCCTTGCCTAATTTTTTAAACGTTCTACCTGCATCGTAGGTAACGTATAACCCGCTGCCGCTGCCGCCGCTGTTAAAGCCCCAGGGTGTGCGGTGGTGTTGCCACATGGCCACCAATAATTTATTGGGGTTTTGCGGGTCCATTATCATATCGGCCACACCACTTGAATCGTTGGTATGTAAAATTAATTTCCAGGTTTGTCCCCCATCGGTGGTTTTATACAAGCCCCGTTCGCCATGTACACCGTAAGGGTTTCCGATAGCACCTGCATACACCACACCCGGATTATTAGGGTCGATGATAATACGATGAATGTTTTTTGTTTTTTGTAAACCCATATATTGCCAGGTTTGTCCGCCATCTAAGCTTTTATAAATGCCATCGCCCAAACTCACTGAATTGCGGGGGTTGCCTTCGCCGGTGCCTACCCAAACAACAGCAGGGTTACTTTGGGTTATGGCCACTGCACCAATATTTAAAATAGGTTCTTTATCAAAAACCGGTATCCACGAAGCACCGCCATTTTCAGTTTTCCAAACACCACCACTGGCACTGCCTGCATAGATAATGTTAGGATTACTCCACAATGCATCAATAGCAGTAATTCGGCCACTCATGCCGGCGGGGCCAATTGTACGGGGTTGTAAATTTTTAAATTGTGAAGACAGGTTAACCTCCTGTGCCTGTGCAGAAAAACAGATGCCTGCTGCCAGCAGCATACTGCAATAAAATTTTCTCATGTTGCTTTTTTTGATTGCAAATTGGAAGGTAACAAAATTTTTAAATGGTATCGTAATAAATGGATGAATGTTTAGCAATGTACCATCTGTGGAATTTATTTTGTGGGAATATACCTTCCTGCGTACCTTTTACTTTCAAATGCAATAAAAATGAATGGGTGAGCTGTTTAAATGCAGTGCCGGGTGTGGGAGAGATACATAATGCTATTGCAACTATTCTCATTACATGCACACCATATCTTTCAATAAAAAAATAATAATATGAACTGGAGCTTCCGTTTTTTACTGCCTGTGTTCATCAGTGCAATAGCACAAACGCTTCCGGCACAAGTGCCGGCCACTTTGTTTCAGGAAATGCAATGGCGGATGATTGGCCCGCACCGGGGCGGCAGAACTGTTGGTGCAGTAGGCGTGCCACAGCAACCTAACGTATTTTATATTGGTGTAAATAATGGTGGTGTTTGGAAAACAACGGATTATGGCAGAACCTGGTTCCCTATTTTCGATGACCAGCCTACCGGCTCTATTGGCGATGTAGCGGTTGCGCCTTCTAATCCGGATATATTGTATGTTGGCTCCGGTGAGGGTCTGCAGCGGCCCGACTTGTCCGTAGGCAATGGTATATACAAATCAACTGATGCGGGTAAAACCTGGCAACATATTGGTTTAACCGATGTGCAGCAAGTGGGTGCCGTTGCTATTGATCCCACTAATCCCAATCGGGTATTTGTTGCGGCAATGGGTCATCCGTATGGCCCTAATGCAGAGCGAGGCATATTTAGAACCTTAGATGGCGGACAAACATGGAAAAAAGTTTTGTATAAAGATGACAATACCGGTGCAGTGCAGGTAGTTATCGATCCCAAAAATCCCAATATTGTTTTCGCCGATTTATGGGCAGGCCGGCAAGGGCCTTGGGAAAACGGCGAATGGAATGGGCCTCAAAGCGGTTTATTTAAATCGGTGGATGGTGGTTATACCTGGACCAAAATTACCCGCGGTTTACCAACTGTTGAACAGGGTTTGGGGAGAATTGGTTTTTGCATTGCCCCCGGCAATCCCAATAGAATGTATGCTACAGTAGATGCAGGTGAATACAGTGGTATGTATAGAAGCGATGATGCCGGCGAAAGCTGGTACAGTATTAGTAATGATGGCCGTTATTGGGGCCGTGGAAGTGATTTTGCTGAAGTAAAAGTTGACCCTCAAAATGAAGACATAGTTTACACGGCAAATGTGGTGGTATGGCGTTCAGAAGATGGAGGCCATCATTGGAAAGATTTTAGAGGGGCACCCGGTGGCGATGATTATCACCGTATTTGGATTAATCCCAATAATTCTGATATTATTTTAATTGCGGCCGATCAGGGTGCTATTATTACGGTAAATGGTGGCCAAACTTTTTCATCCTGGTATAACCAGCCTACTGCACAGTTTTATCATGTAAGCACCGATAATGCTTTTCCCTACAATGTATATGGCGGCCAACAGGAAAGTGGTTCCATTGGTATTGCTTCCAGAGGCAACGATGGGCAAATTACCTTTCGTGAATGGCA
>JAKAKY010000053.1 GCA_021824365.1 Bacteroidota bacterium
TTTAAAAAGCAATGAATCGGTTCCAATTATTTTTTCCGGTATCAATAGGTTGGGATACTGGCCATTAGTTCCATAGGTTCCATGGCATTTACTGCATTTAGTAATAAACAGCAGTTCACCTTCCATAGCCAACTCTTTATTGATAGGTTTAGCATACTTAGGTGGTTCAATAGATTGTATATAGGCCAACACATCTGCAAAATGTTTGTACACTTCGGCTGCCTCAGTGGTATCTTTTACCGTTAAAATATTGCTTAGCATTAAAAATTTTCCAAAATCGCCACGGCCAAAACCGGTATAAAACATGGCATTTTTCTTTTTCAATAACCACCACGCCGGTACATCGGTTGGTACCACTTCTTCGGGAATAGTTAATAAGGTACTATCACTCCATTGTAAGGTAACCGGATTGCGATGTGCTACTAATAACATGGCTAATCTGTCGGCTGCGTTTACACCCCTTACCTCCGTTTGTAAATTGGGATAAACCGCTTTAAAGGATTGCACAATGGCTTTACTTCCTTCAAATTGTTTGGGTGCAATAGTTTTTAAAATTTGGAAGGTAGTATTGGTTAAAATGGTGTTTTGTTTTTCGGTATTGCTAAAGTCAATAAAACTGTTTCCTAAACCTATATATAAATGTTTACCAAAAACTTGCGCATGGCATTGCAAACAGGTAGGTACTACCATATCAATACCTTGTTCATTTTTAATTACATTAAACCCAAATGGAACCGTTGCGTTTTTCCCTGTTCGGTTTAAATAATTACCCTTTTTTTTTCCTGCAATAATTCGGTAAAATTTATAGGGGAAACCACTACTTACATAATTGCCTGTAATTAAATATTCGTAACCTTTTTCTGCTTTACCCGGCTGCTGTTGTGAGGGTGGTATAGGTTCCGGTTTTAAATTATTGCCAAACTTTTCGGTAACAGTTGCAGATAAAGCAATAAATGCTATGATACACAAAATGCCAATAGTTTGTTTACGATACATGCCGAATTAATTTGCTTAACTAAATTAACAACAAGTGTATTAGCATTTTGTTAAGTTCATTATTCAGTACTATTGTCTTCTTTTCTATTCAATAAATGATTTATCCATTTATCTAATAAATTTTCTGCTTTTGCACCGGCTTTTAGTAGTAATCTTTCAACATTTTGCTGAATAGCCGGAATACCCAAAAGTGTAATTAAAATATTACTTTTTTTGAGCAAAGGATATCTTTTAAAAACAGCATTTTTAATTAACACCGGATAATGTTCCTGCAGTATATCCCATTGCAAGGCCATATTTGTTTCCAATTCCCTTTTTTCTTGTTTTAATTGCTGAATGGCATCATTCAATTCAGACAAGTTGGAAATGTTTTTGATTGCTTTCATACTAACTTTTTTTAATTATAATGCGCTGTTTTCACACATTTTTTAATCTTCTATATCAATGGTTTGCTGTTGTATGATTATTTTAATAAATGGATTGATGAATAACTGTTTTCTGAAAATGGTAATCAGCACTATTAAAATGGCAAAAATGAGAACTGTAATACCAAAGCCTGCTGGAATATTTTGGATAAGTGCACCCATCCAAAAACTAAATGCAAAACCGGCAAATAACAATAAGCCAAAGAATAAAAACACAAAAATCAACATCCACAGTAAAAGGCCGCCGATAGTTGCATTCTTTTTAATTAATTCTAATTTGAATATTTTGATTTGAATGTTCACATAATCCTGCAGCGTTTTTTTTGCATCTTCCAAAAATTCGAATAAAGTAGTGTTATTAGTATCCATCATTTTTTTGTTTAAAGTTAATTCATTTTTGCGTTAATAACTTATTAATATAACAGTTAATGTTGTGTACAATGCAGTAATAAGGATAATTATCCTGATTTAATAAAAAATTCTTCAACAAAACAATAGTGCAACTTCAAAGGGTTAGCAATTCTGAAATAGATTTTTATCTGTATTTTTAAATGCAAATTTGTTAACATATGTATTCTACTTCATTGGTCAATGCAATGAAGAAACAAATAGTTTCATTACCTGGAATTAGTTAACAGACTTTAATACACCCCCGGTCTTATTTAAAAAATAGAGTTGCTGATTTTCCTGGTAGTTGATAATGCCTAAATTTTTATTATCTCTTACCGGCTGAATATTGAATGTATTGAATAAAGTAAAGTGATTGTCGGATAAGTGGTTGATGGCATCTGAACCATATTGTTGCCATACTTTCATAAAGTGAAAAACGGTTTCATATCCCTTCAACATCATATCGCTGGGGTTGCTATTTAGTTGTTGTTTGTATTGTTCAGCAATGCTATTATACAATGCTGTGCTTCTGTTGCAGTAAAATGGCGTGGTGTAAACAATATTGGCATTGCTATACATGGGTTGGTCTAAACCAGGCATGGCGCCCCAGGTGGGCATACCTACTACCAGCGATGGAATTTTTTTTGCATCACTTACTGCTTTAATTAATTGTAATGCAAAACCATCATTTAATGAGCCGCAAATTAAAATATTTTGCCGCGTACTATCCATATATGGTGTAATCTGTTTTACCGAAAATGTATCAGGTAGTTGTACGGTTAAATATTTTAACGGTATGCTATATGTGTTATGGCTCATCTGGGTAAAGATGGACTGTATTATTTCTGCAGGCTTTCCTTTTCTGGTAAATAATAATATTTTATCGAAGGCATATTTGCGTTGCAGGTATTTATAAATACTGCTGCAATGTGTTTGAAGCGTAGAGTTAAGAATAATAAGAAAGGGGTTGTTACTAATGTCTGCATTGTTAGGGTAGGTAGCTGAAATTAGTGGGGTTTGATGCAATAATGCAAAGTTGGCTAATTGCTTTAAATCGTATCTGTCATTGCTGGATGTAATGATAAAATCTACGTTCTGTATGGCGGCACTTTTTAATAAGCTATCAATTGATTGTTGGCTGTTTTTGGTATCATAAATCGTTACAACGGCTTGCAAGCCTTGTTTTTGTAAGGAATCGATGGCTGCCATAGCACCATTGTAAAATTCTAAACCGGGTAAAATTTGTTTGGGCAAATTAGCATCACCTAACTGATAGGTATTGCCATTAAAGGCGGAATCTATATACAGCGGTGAGAAGATGGCTACTTTTATAGGTGCTACCTGCGCATTAACCAAAGCAAGTGCCATCATGAATACGCCAAATAAAGCCAATCGGAATTGTAATTTCATGAACGCCGTTTAATAGTTAAAATAGCATGCTGATTAAAACAAACATCATTCCCATTCAATGGTAGCAGGTGGTTTACTGCTAATATCATATACTACCCGGTTAATTCCTTTTACCTGATTAATGATGGCATTGGAAACATTTGCTAAAAATTCATAAGGTAAATGCGCCCAATCTGCCGTCATTCCATCCAGACTGGTTACCGCCCTTAATGCAATGGTAAATTCATAAGTGCGTTCATCACCCATCACACCTACACTTTTTATAGGTAATAATATGGCACCGGCCTGCCAAATACTGTGGTATAAATTAGCAGTGCGTAATGCATCAATAAAAATAGCATCTGCTTCTTGTAATAATTGTACTTTTTCTTCTGTCACTTCTCCTAAAATACGAATAGCCAATCCCGGGCCGGGGAATGGGTGCCTGCTAATCAGCTCAGAAGGTATGCCCAATTCAATACCCACTTTTCTAACTTCATCTTTAAATAAGAAACGCAATGGCTCAACCAATGATAATTTCATGTAATCCGGCAAGCCACCTACGTTATGGTGCGACTTAATGGTTTGCGATGGGCCGTGCACACTCACACTTTCAATTACATCAGGATAAATCGTTCCCTGGCCAAGCATACTAATATCATTCATTTGTTTCGCTTCCCGGTCAAATATTTCAATAAAGGTATTGCCAATTATTTTTCTTTTCTCCTCCGGATCGGTTTTCCCAGCCAGTTTGGTATAAAAATGTTCTTTAGCATCAATGCCCTTTACGTTAAGTTGTAATAATCGGTAGGTTTCAAGCACCTGTTCATATTCTTTTTTTCGTAAAACACCATTATCAACAAATAAGCAATATAAATTGGGGCCAATGGCTTTGCTAATTAATGTTGCAGCAACGGTACTATCTACTCCGCCACTTAAAGCCATGATTACTTTTTTACCGCCAATCTTTTCTTTGAGTGCTGCAACGGTTTCATGAATAAAGTTAGCAGGGGTCCAGTTTTGGCTACAACCACAAATATTCACTAAAAAATTTTTGATGATATTTCTTCCTTCTGTAGAATGATACACTTCCGGATGAAATTGCAGACCATATAAATCTTTGTGTGTGGAATTGTGTTGTTTGAAAGCAGCTACCGGAATACTTTCTGTAGTGGCTAATATTTCAAAATGCTGGGGTAAATGCTGAATAGAATCGCTATGGCTCATCCAAACTTGCGATTGTTGCGGTACACTTTCGAAAAGTGCATCATTTTTTTGCAACAATAATGCAGCCCTTCCATATTCTCTTTTATTGCTTTTATTCACAATACCGCCAAAGCTTTTTGCCGTTAACTGTGCACCATAACAAATACCTAAAACCGGTAATTGTTCGTTATACTGTGCAATGGGAACCATGGGTGCATTCTCATCATTTACACTAAATGGTGAACCACTAAATATAACCCCTTTAATGCCATCGTTTAATGAAAATGGTTGGTGGTAGGGTATAATTTCGCAATAAACATTGGCCTCTCTAACTGCACGGGCTATCAGTTGGGTATACTGGCTTCCAAAATCGAGAATGATGATCTTTTCTGTCATGCGGCGAAGGTAACCCAAAATGCGTTTTTAAGAACGGTTGATGCATCATTTATTCCTGTGTATGATTCATCAGGCATTTGGCCCATTCTTCCTTTTTTGGCTCCGTTCTAATTTTTTTGTTACTTCAACCTGGTTTTTAACTTTACTTTAAACCCCGGTAAATTTGGCAAGCTATTTTTACTTGTTTCAGGGTTTAAAATATTACTTAACTATAACTACACAAATATGTATCTTAAACCATGGTCAATCCTCATTTGTAGCCTTTTTTTATTTTCTTCCTGCAATTTTTGGTTCACTGAAAAAATTACCGGAAATGGAATTGTAATAACCCGGCAAAGGTCTTTTACATCTGTAAAAACCATCAAAACCATGGGCGATTTTGATGTTACTGTAGGTCAGGATTTGCCCGAGGGTTTAACCATTCAGGCCGATGAAAATGTTTTACCCTATATTATTACCCGTGTAAATGACGATGGCACTTTACAGATTCGAGTGAAAGATCATTACCGCCTCAATACCAGAAAAAAAATACAAATAAAAGTACAGGTTGAAAATTTAGAAGGCATATACATAGCAGGTTCAGGAAATATTACCGGTATTGGAAAGTTTAGTGGAAGCAATGAACTACATGCTGAAATTGCAGGAAGTGGCCATATTAATTTGTCTGTTAATACCCCAAAAGTATTTTCAAAAATTGCAGGAACCGGTACCATTAGTTTAGATGGCGAAACTAAAGACGAAACCATATCCATAGCAGGTAATGGTGTTATTAAATGTGCCAATCTAAAAGCAGAAAATGTAAAAATTAAAATAGCCGGTAGTGGTGATGTGTATGTATTTGCTGCTAATCAGTTAGATATTTCAATAGCCGGCAGCGGTTCCGTATTTTATTCCGGAAACCCAGCCCTAACCCAACATATTGCCGGTAGTGGCAACATTAAAAAGATGGATTAATGTACCATACAAGCCATATTTAAATAGTTTCATAAAAAGGTTGGCTATTCATTATTGGAGAAATACTGCAATTGAATCTTTTTTCCGGACAGTTTTCCCATCATTTTGAAAATAACTGTTAGCCTTTTTTTGATTTTTGTACTAAAAATTTGGCAATAAGTAGGTTTTGTGATGTGATGGAAAAGTTTTTTCATTACTTTGCTGCGTTAATATACGAAATCTAATGGAAAAAAATTACAGAATACTTTTAGCAGAAGATGAACCCAAGTTAGGGCAAGTAATTCAGGAAGAGTTAACAAGGCTCGATTACAGGGTAGATTTGGCCTATGATGGCTTAGTAGCTGAAAAGCTATTTGCAGAACATAATTATGCTTTAATTTTATTGGACATTAACCTCCCGTACAAAAACGGTTTTGTGCTTTGTAAGCAATTTAGGGAAACAAACAATAAAATACCCATTATCATGTTAACCGCTCTTGGTGAAATTCAAGACAAAATGGATGCCTTTAACCTTGGTGCAGATGATTATATTATAAAACCCTTTCATTTCGATGAATTAAATGCTCGGATTAAAGTGGCTTTAAAACATGTAGAAACTATTGAAGAAGTTTTTGACAATATTGAAGTAGGTGATTTAACCATTGATTTTTCTATCAAAACGGTTACCCGGGCAGGTATTGAAATCCCTTTAACTGCCAAAGAATTTTCCTTATTGGCCTTATTGGCCCGTAACAGAGGAAAAGTGATTTCAAAACAACAAATTTTAGAAAAAGTTTGGGATTTAAGTTTTGATACCGGAACCAATACCATTGAAGTGTATATTAGCTTTTTACGCAACAAAATTGATAAGCCATTTAATGATAAGCTGATTCATACAAAACCCGGATTTGGTTATTACATCAAATAAACCCCGGTTATTTTATGAGTTTAAGACTTCGTTTTGCCCTGCTTTTTACCATTTTTGTGGCAATTGTCTTACTCATTTCATCAGTTACTATTTACATTTTATACTTTAATTATCGACAGGCCGATTTTTATGATATAGTAAAAAGCGAAGGTTTGGAATTTTATGATTTTGTTACTCAAATAGCTACTCCACAAAATAAAATTTCTACTAAAAAAGTGCAGATGCTGCACGAAACGATATTATGGGATGAGGCATTGTTCTTACTTGATTCTTCAGGGAAAACCATTGATAAAATACCGGATACGCTTAACTATACCATTTCCCCTTCCTTTTTGGAACACATTAAAAAAGTTGGAGAACACCACTATCAGGAAAACCAACGCCAGTATGTGGCTTTGTACATACCCCAAACACACCATTATATTATTGCATCAGGCGTAGATGTGGTAGGAATGAATAAATTGGCCGATTTACGGATTATTTTAACCACTGTTTTTTTGGGCGGCTTGCTTCTAACAGCTTTTTTTTCTTTCATTTTCGTAAATGGCGCATTAAAACCGCTGCGTTTGCTGAGTGTGCAAATGAAGTATACTACTGAGCAAAATTTAAACAAGCGGCTTCCGGAAAAAAAAACACATGATGAACTTTGGCAAATAGCTCAAAATTTTAATGAAATGTTAAGCAGGCTCAATAAAGCTTTCGAAAATCAAAAAAGTTTTGTACATTATGCCTCGCATGAATTACGTACACCATTGGCCAGTATGCTTTCGCAAACTGAATCAGCATTGAATAAAAAATTAACCGAACAGGAATATGTGCAGGTGTTACAATCATTAAAAGAAGATGAACTCAACATCATTGAATTAACCAATGCCTTGTTGTTATTGGTGCAGTTTGAAAAAATGGATGAAAATAAAGTATGGCCATCCATTAGAATAGATGAACTGATATATGAAACCATGGCAAGTATTCAAAAAATGATTCCGGATGCTACCGTACTTTTTCAGTTTTCATCATTACCAGATGATGAAGCAGAAATTATGGTGCAAGGCAATGATGCATTATTAAAAGTAGCTATGATGAATTTAATCAAAAATGGAATTAACTATTCAAACGATAAAAAAGTACTGATCACCATTGTACCGGAAAAATCAGAAATAAAAATTCAGTTTGAAAATAATGGAGTAGTACTAACCAAAGCAGAAATCAATAATATCATGGTGCCTTTTTTTAGAGGCGCAAATGTTCAAAAAGTAAAGGGTTATGGGTTAGGCTTGTCTATTGTACACCGTATTTTAGAGTTACATCAGGGCCATTTGTTATACTCAGCCATTCATAGCAGTGTTAATCGTTTTACCGTAGCACTGCCCAAGGCAAGATTTAGCGCATAAAATAGTATAGCCCCCTGTTTATCAGGAGGCTATATAGTTGTTATTCAATTATTTACATCAAATCTAAAACAAGGTAAAAACTACTATGCAGTAGCAGTTGCTTTTTTCTTAGCTAATTTGCTTTTTAAATTAGCCGCTTTATTTTTATGGATTATTCCTCTTTTAGCTAATTTATCAATCATTGAAATTACTTCTGGTAATTTACCGGTATAATCAGTTTCTTCTTTAGAAGTTTTTAATGCACGAATGGCATTACGTGTGGTTTTACCGTAATACTTATTTCTTTCTCTGCGTTTGGCGGCTTGCCTGGTATCTTTTTTTGTAGCTTTATGATTTGCCATTGTATCCTTTTTTAAGGACGGCAAAGGTAAGGGCATTCGGGGAAAATTAAAAAATTATTTTTTTGCTTCAAAACTAAAGCGGTACAATTAAATTATCTATAAATCTATTCATTTATTCAGCTGATTTCTTATTGCAATGTACGATATTTGCACACCATTAAATTGCAAGCACAATCTCGCACAAAATGAAGGATTTTTCATACATCACCAACTCGCATCCGGCATATATTGAAAGCTTATACCAGGAATTTTTAAAAAATCCTGAAAATATAGATCCGGACATCAGAAAATTTTTTGAAGGCTTTGACTTTGCTATCAGTAATTCAGGTAGTTTAAATACAACACCATCGTATGCTACTTTATCGGGAAATATTGACTGGATGAAGGAAGTGAATGTTTACCGCATGATTCTGGGTTATAGAAACAAAGGGCATTTGCTTGCCAATACTAATCCTATCAGGCCCAGGAAAGACAGAGGTGCCAATCTGGAATTGGCATATTATCATTTATCGGAGGCTGATTTAGACCAAACCTTTCAGGTGGGTAATTTAATTGGTTTGGGTGCTACTACCCTGCGTAATATTTTACAACACCTGCAGCGATGTTACGCCAACCATGTAGGTATTGAATTTAAATATATCAGCGATCAGAAAAAAGTGGACTGGTTAACCAATGCCATTGAAAAAGAGTTTTTCGTACCCATACCATTGCATAAAAAAAGGCGTATTCTTGAAAAACTGAATCAGGGAGTTATCTTCGAAAAATTTTTACATACCAAATATGTTGGACAAAAAAGGTTTTCATTAGAAGGCGGAGAAACGACCATTGCCGCCTTAGATGCTATTATTAATACTGCCGCTAATCATGATGTGCAGGAAGTAGTAATAGGTATGGCTCACCGGGGTAGATTGAATGTATTGGCCAATATTATGGGTAAAACCTATGAGCAGATTTTCAGCGAATTTGAAGGAACAGCAAAAGTAGACCAAACCATGGGCAGTGGTGATGTAAAATATCATTTGGGCTTTGGAAGTGAAGTAAAAACGTTAAACGATAAAACCATTCATTTAAAGTTAATGCCTAATCCGTCACATCTGGAAGCGGTTGATCCCGTAGTTGTTGGTTTTTCAAGAGCTAAGGCAGATGTGTTGTATAAAAGCAATTACGACAAAATTTTACCCATCTTAATACATGGCGATGCCTCAGTTGCCGGACAGGGAATTATTTATGAAGTGTTACAAATGAGTAACCTAAAAGGTTATTATACCGGAGGTACGCTGCATTTTGTAATTAATAACCAAATTGGATTTACAACCGATTTTGATGATGCACGAAGTGCAGATTATTCCACTTCAGTAGCTGCGATGGTGCAGGCGCCGGTATTGCATGTAAATGGCGATGATGCTGAAGCAGTAGTAAAGTGCGTGGAGATTGCTACCCGCTACCGCCAGGAATTTAATTCAGATATTTTTATTGACATGGTTTGCTACCGCCGTCATGGCCATAATGAAGGTGATGATCCGAAATATACCCAGCCGCAATTGTATAAATTAATTGATCAGCATCCTAATCCGCGAGAAGTATATGTACAATATTTAATGCAACACGGCGAACCCGATGCCCAACAATTAGCGAAAGAAATGGAGAAAAAGTTTTGGGACGATTTGCAGGAAAGGTTGGATGAAGTAAAACAAAAGCCATTACCCTATACCTATCAATTACCCGAACTGGCCTGGAAAAGTTTACGGAAAGCTACACCTGATGATTTTTTACAGTCGCCAGAAACCGGCATCCCTGAAGCAGAAGTACGCCGGCTCTTTAAAGGAATTATGACCTGGCCGGATGATTTTAAACCGCTCAAAAAAATTGAGAAACTTTTACAGGAAAAAATAAAATTATTAGAAACCGAAGACAAAATTGATTGGGCAACTGCCGAATTATTGGCCTATGCCAGCATTATTGTAGACAATAAAATTGTGCGGATGAGTGGGCAGGATGTGAAAAGAGGAACTTTTTCGCACCGGCATGCGGTATTGAGAGATGAAGAAACCAACAGAGGTTATAATCGGTTGAAACATTTACAGGAACATCAGGAAAAATTCCGCATATACAACTCATTATTAAGTGAATATGGCGTACTGGGTTTTGAATACGGCTATGCCCTGGCGAACCCCGATGCATTGGTTATTTGGGAAGCGCAATTTGGCGATTTTAGCAATGGTGCTCAAACCATGATTGATCAGTTTATTGCCGGAGGAGAACAGAAGTGGAATAGGATGAATGGATTGGTTATGTTACTGCCTCATGGTTATGAAGGGCAGGGGCCAGAACACAGCAGTGCACGGATGGAAAGATTTTTGCAAATGTGCGCTGAATTAAACATGATTATTACAAATATTACTTCTGCGTCTAATTTCTTCCACTTATTACGGAGGCAAATCACTTTCCCATTTAGAAAGCCATTAATTAATTTTTCACCTAAAGCCTATTTGCGTTACCCCGGTACCTATTCATCTATTGCTGAATTTACTACCGGTGGCTTTAAAGAAGTAATAGACGATACATTTGTAGAGCAACCGGAGAGTGTTAAGAAAGTTTTATTTTGTGCAGGTAAATTGTATTTTGAATTAGCGGAAAGGCAGAAAAAAGATAATGCCACACATATAGCTATTATTCGCTTAGAGCAGGTTTACCCCTTACCACAAAAACAATTAGAGGCTTTGTATAAAAAATATAGCAGGGCAACCTGGTTTTGGGTGCAGGAAGAACCACTGAACATGGGTGCAGCCTCATTCTTAAAAATGAATTTAACGCAAATAAATTTTGGAATCATCAGCCGAAATGCCAGTGCAGCAACAGCTACGGGCTATTCAAAAATTCATGCACAGGAGCAGGTAGAAATTATTGATACTGCATTTGCTATTTGATGCCAAAATTTCAACAGCACAAGAGTGCGACGCAACAGTTGTTGCACAAAGTTTTAAAGCCGATAACAAAAACCTATTAAGTTTATTTTATGATAGATATTAAAGTACCAACCGTCGGAGAATCAATCAGTGAAGTAACTTTACTGAAATGGTTAAAAAAAAATGGCGCTTATGTTGAACGCGATGAAGTAATTGCAGAATTGGAAAGCGAAAAAGCAACTTTTGAAGTGAATGCCGAAAAAGCAGGTATTTTAAAAACCCTGGCCAATGAAGGTGATACCATTTTGATTGGTGCTGTTTTAGCACAAATTGATGAAACAGCCGAAAAACCTGCAACGGAATCTGAACCCATTCAACAACAAACAACCGGAGCTGCAGCAAAATCAACTGCCGCACCTCCCCCCGAACGCATACCTGTAACAGCTATTTCAAACAACGTAAAGGCAACCCCCGTTGCCAGTGCTATTATTGCCGATAAAAATATTAATCCTACACAAATTACCCCATCAGGATTTGGTGGTAAAATTGTAAAGAATGATGTATTAGAAGCGTTATCCAATCCCGGCAAAAAAGCATTTGCAGGTGGGCAGCTTTTTTCACGTGTGGTGCGAAAAGAAAAAATGAGCAACCTGCGTAAAACCATTAGCAGAAGATTGGTGGAAGCCAAAAATACAACGGCTATGCTCACTACTTTTAATGAAGCAGATATGAGCCGCATTATGGAAGTACGCAAACAATTTAAAGATAAGTTTAAGGAAAGCCACGGCGTAAACCTTGGCTTTATGAGCTTTTTTGCCAAAGCTTGTGCCATTGCATTGAGTGAATGGCCTGCGGTAAATGCTTTTATTGATGGCGATGAATTGGTGTACCATGATTATGCAGATATTAGTATTGCCGTGAGTACGCCTCGTGGTTTAACTGTGCCGGTTATTAGAAATGTGGAAAGCCTTAGTATGGCCGATATTGAGAAAAAAGTAGTAGAATTGGCTGCTAAAGCACGGGATAGTAAGTTAACTGCCGAAGAACTACAAGGCGGTACATTTACCATTACCAACGGTGGGGTATTTGGCAGTTTAATGAGTACGCCTATTATCAATATACCGCAAAGCGCTATTTTGGGCATGCACAAAATTCAGGAACGGCCTATGGCAGTTAATGGTAAAGTTGAAATACTACCTATGATGTATTTGGCTTTGAGTTATGACCATCGCGTGATTGACGGAAGAGAAAGCGTAAGTTTTTTGGTGCGCATAAAAGAATTATTAGAAAGCCCTGAATTGTTATTGTTCGGAAAAGATCCGGTGAAAACTTTGTTGGAGCTATAATTTGTTTTTATTTTAATTTGAAAAAGGCATGAATTGCAATTCGTGCCTTTTTTATTCATTGTTATGTTGATTTGATTAATATTGTTGCATGCGTTATCAATCATACTTTAATACGGCTCTTTTCATCATACATCAATACAAAGGCGAAATGCCTTTAGCGCATTTTTTAAAACAATATTTTGTTCAACACAAAAAATATGGCAGCCGCGATAGAAAAATGATTGCACATGCCTGTTATACTTACTTCAGGTTAGGGAAAGCTATGTGCCATGTAGCAATTGAAACCCGATTAAAAGCCGCTTTATATTTGTTATTAGATGAACCTGGTGAGTGGAATGTAATTTTTGATTCGCTCTGGGGGCTTGATTGGCCTGAGAACCGACAAGAACGATGGCATTTATTACAGCAAAAATTTATTGAATTAAATGAGGCTGATATTTTTCCATTTCAGGATGAAGTGAGTGCAAAGTTGGATGTAACAGCTTTTATTGATTCTTTTTTTATACAGCCTAATGTGTTTATGCGTATTAGGCCCGGTGCGGAACAAAAAATAATTGATCAGTTCAATTCTGCTGGTATTGCGTATGAACAATTAGGCCCGCAAACTATTGCTGTTACCGCAGGCACCAAAATAGCGCATCTTTTACAGAATAACACAGTCTTAATAGTACAAGATTACAGTTCGCAACGGGTTGGTGAATTCATGCATTTAATACAATGTAACAATTTACCTATAGCGGTATGGGATTGCTGTGCGGCAAGTGGTGGTAAGTCTATTTTGGCTAAAGATGTGTTAGGTAATATTCAATTAACGGTAAGTGATGTTCGGAAAAATATTTTACACAATTTAGAAAGACGGTTTTTGGCCGCCAAAATATTGAACTACAAAGCTATAGTGGCCGATATATCAAAACCATTGCCTCCCCGTTTGGCAGCATTATATTTTGATGTAATTATAGCCGATGTGCCCTGTACAGGCAGTGGAACCTGGAGCCGTACGCCGGAACAATTGTATTTTTTTTTAACCCAACAAATTGAAAATTACAGCCGTTTGCAGCAGGCTATTGTGCAACAAGCCATTCCTCAGTTAAAACCGGGGGGATATTTTTTATATATAACCTGTTCCGTTTTTAAACAGGAAAATGAGCAAATGGTAGCGAATATTGTTGCAAATAAAGGTTTACAATTGCTGAAACAGGAACTTTTAACCGGATACAACCAAAAAGCCGATACTATGTTTGCTGCTTTGTTTCAAAAACCAGTAGCAGTAAAATAAAATGGTGTCTTTTTTATAGCAGATGGCTGCGCATAATGGTGCCGCCGCCAATTACATCATTCCCTTCGTAAAAAACTGCACTTTGTCCGGGTGCAATGCCTTTCACATGTTCAAAAAATTGCACTTCTACACCATGTTCATGCATTTGTAATCTGCTAAATGCCCCTTTGTCTTTATACCTTATTTTTGTGGTAGCCTCCATACTATTGTGTATACCCTCGTATTTTATATAGTTTAAGCGGGTAACTATCATATTGTTTTGCTCTAGGTCTACTTCGTCGCCCAACACAACAGTATTGGTTTCAGGATGGATGGCAGTAACAAAAGCCGGTTTTCCCAAAGCAATATCCAACCCTTTTCTTTGGCCAATGGTATAAAAAGGATATCCTTTATGTTGGCCTAATTTTTTACCGTTTTTATCAACAAACCAGCCACCATCTACGTGTTCTTCTAAGCCGGCTACTTTCTTTTTCAAAAATCCGCGGTAGTTGTTATCAGGCACAAAACATATTTCATAGCTCTCACTTTTTTTGGCTAATTCAGGATATCCAAAATCGTGTGCCATTTGCCTGATTTCGGTTTTATGATAATTGCCTAAGGGTAAAACAGTTCTGCTCAGCAAATCTTGTTGCAGGCCCCATAATACATAGCTTTGGTCTTTCGTTTCATCTTTTCCTTTGCTAATCACAAAACGCTGATTCATGTGCTGATAAATAGAAGCATAATGGCCGGTTGCAATAAAATCACAATTCAGGGCATCGGCACGTTTTAATAAAGCCCTCCATTTAATGTGGGTATTGCACATTACACAAGGGTTCGGTGTACGGCCGGCGAGATATTCATCCACAAAATTTTCGATCACAAAATCGCCAAATTCATTGCGTATATCTAATATAAAATGCGGAAAACCATGATGAACCGCCGCTTGTCTGGCATCATTAAATGAGTCTAAATTACAGCAGCCAGTTTCTTTACCGGTAATGCCACTGCTGGCATAGTCCCAGGTTTTCATGGTAATGCCCACTACTTCATAGCCTTGTTCATGCAGCATTAATGCGGTTACAGTACTATCTACTCCACCACTCATTGCCACCAATACCTTTCCGTTTCTGCTCATTGTTGTTTAAAATTTGAACGTGCAAAGATACATTTTAGGGATGGTTTATTGCATTTTATTGTTGTTGGTATTTGCGATGAAAGAAATTTTTTCAATGTTGTGTTGTAGAGAGAATGCTAAAACTCAATTGTTTGTATAGTTTTTTATCCTTTTCCTTTTCATTTAAACAGCGTAACAGTTTATTTTTTTATATATGTTCAATTTTTGGTTCAACTTTAAAAGTTAATGGCTTTGAGAATGTATTTTTTGCTTTGGCCATTGTACTCAAAGTGGCAAAA
>JAKAKY010000054.1 GCA_021824365.1 Bacteroidota bacterium
TTCTGCTGCTGAAAAAATTTGTTCGTCAAGCCACAATTGCTGCAATGCAATGTTGATGAAATGTGGCAATCAAAAATTGAAAACGTATGTTACGCTATTTTCTTTAAAAGCAGCATTTTTACAAAAATGGCTATCTAACCCCAATTTATGGGTAATGTATTCCAATTAATTCAATTTATTGTGACTTATGTCTCTGTTTACATCCCTCTATCCTTTAATTTTGCGCTATGATATGGCATGCAGTTAAGAAAACCCTGTTGAGTGTTCTTTTGGTTGGTATGTTTAGCGCAGTTGGAATGGCGCAGGTAATCAAAATTAGCGGCATTATTGTTGATAAACAAAGCGATGAACCTATCCCTTTTGCTACTGCTGTTTTTAAGTTAAGCGGACAAGGCGTTTTAACCGACTCTTCCGGTCGCTTTAGCTTTACTTCTAATCAGTGGAGCCATAACGATACCCTTCAAATTAGTACCGTTGGTTATAAAAATGTTTTAATACCCGTATCCTTATTTAAAGATTCTGCTTTTTTTAACGTTAAAATGGAATTGTTACCAAGCAATGATGTGGTGGTTAAAAGCAAATACAACCGCGCTTTATGGTTTTGGCGAAAAATTATGCAGCATAAGGCCGATCATGAACGTACCCATTGGAATAACTTTTATTATGAGGCTTATAATAAGTTAGAATTAGATATTGCCAATATTAACACAGAAAAGCTCTCTAAAAATTTTTTGGTAAAGCCCCTGAATTTTGTGTTCAATTATATTGATTCCACTTCAGAAGAAAAACCGTTTTTACCTGCTTATTTAACCGAAACTATTTCAGATTATTATCATCAAAATAATCCGGTTCATTCCCGCGAAATTATTAAAGCTACCAAAACCAATGGTATTGATAATGAAAGTTTAATTAAGCAATTGGGTAATATGTACCAGATTGTAGATATTTATGCCAATACCATCCCCGTATTTAACCGCGATTTTATTGGACCGTTTAATGAACGTGCCGATAAATTTTACAATTTTAAACTATTAGATACCCAATACCTCAACCATCGGCGTTTGGTGCATTTTAAATTTACCCCCAAACACAAAGGTGAAGATGTATTTGAAGGAGATTGCTGGGTAAATGATACCAGTTTTGCTATCCAAAAAATTACTTTACGGCCTGCCGTTGATGTAAACCTGAATTTTATCAGCGGCCTTACTTTAATTCAGGAATACCGTTTAATTGATGATAGTATTTGGTTTTTATCGAAAGATAAATTTGTAGTAGATATTTCCCCCCTGGGTAGAAATAAACTGGCATTTAAAGGCCGAAAAACCACTACCTACAGAAAGGTGATATTAAATAGTCCTTATGTTACCCGTATGCTCGATTCGGCTAAAACCCCCAGTGAGGTGGATTTGCTTCCTAATGTAACCAATTTATCCAACTCTTTTTGGGAGGCACATCGGCATGAAGAACTCAATAAAAGCGAAAAAACGGTTTATGCTTTATTAGATACTTTAAAAAAAAATGTAACATATATTCGGTATAGAAATGCATTAGAGTTTTTAGCAAAGGGTTATAAAGATGTAGGTAATGTGCGTATTGGTCCGTGGTGGTATTGGCTGAGTGCCAACCCTTATGAAGGTGCAAGGGTTCGGTTTGATGTAGAAACCAATCGTGGATTCAATGAACATTGGTTTGCACATACCTATTTGGCTTATGGCTTTAAAGATAAAGGTTTGAAAGGTTTGGGAGAAATCCGCTATCAGTTTAGCAGGCAACCCTGGAGTTACATTAACTTAAAATACAGAAACGATTTAGATAATGGCCAAATGTATGCCGATCAGTTAGGTACCGATAATATTTTTGCAACCGTTTTTAGAAGGCCTAACATTCCCTTTAAATACCAACGTTCCCAAGAGTGGGATTTAGATTACTATGCTGAAACAAATTCAGGTTTTGGCTTTGGTACCTCATTCTCTTCCAGGCAATATGAAGCATTATTAAACCTGCCTGGTAAACAGTATTTTCCTACCAGCAATGGCGGTACACCTTTAAAAACTTTTGAAGCAGGATTTAGTGTACGCTATGCTTATGATGAACGTACCCTTGTGAGCAATTTTACACGCTATAGTTTGGGTAGCAATTATCCTATTGTATTATTTAACTATGCACATGGTTTTCCGGGTGTTTTAAATAGCAGTTATACCTACGATAAAGTGAGTTTATCCGTTTCTGATTATTTAAAAATTGCACCATTGGGTTATGTTTATTATAATGTATATGGCGGCAAAATTTTTGGTACAGCACCTTATCAGTTTTTGGAAATACATCCCGGCAATGAACAGTTTTATTATAACCGATATGCCTTCAGCCTAATGAACCGTTTTGAGTATGTGAGCGATCAATATGCGGGAATTAATATTGAACACAATGTGGGCAATGGTTTGTTTCGGTTAACCTCATTAACACGTAAACTAAAGTTAAGGCAGTTATGGACGTTTAAAGCTGTTGTAGGTAATTTAAGCCCTGCCAATCAGCAATTGAACTATGTAGGTAATGCACCATTTAAATCATTGGGTGGAAATGTTTATACTGAAATAGGAACAGGTATTGATAATATATTTAAATTGTTTAGGGTAGATTTTATCTGGCGCTTATCACCTACACCTGCCGTGTATGAAAATGTCAATAAATTTGGGGTGTTTGGAAGTTTCCGAATTACATTCTAAAAATTATCATTCAATTAGGAAGTAATGCCTCACAAATATTACGTGCAATGCGGGGTCCTTCATATACAAAACCGGACCATACCTGTATTAATGCAGCGCCTGCATATAATTTTTCCTTCGCATCATTACCTGTAAAAATACCACCGCTGCCAATAATAGGCAAACGGTATTGTGTTTGTGTAGCAACATAACTTAATACTTCATTGCTTTTTTTCAGTAATGGTGCACCGCTTAATCCGCCTGCTCCAATTTTTTCAATAACTGCCGTAGGGGTGTTCTCCAACTCATATCTGCCGATAGTAGTATTGCTGATAACCATACCGGAAAGTTTTACTTCTTCAGCAAGTGTAATAATATCATCTAATTGTTCAGTAATTAAATCGGGTGCTATTTTAAGTAAAAGCGGCTTGGGTTTGGGCTTCCCATAATTTATATCTTGTAGCGTATTCAGAATTTTTTTTAGCGCATCTTTTTCCTGTAAAGCCCTTAAACCGGGTGTGTTGGGCGAGCTTACATTCACCACAAAATAATCGGCTACATCAAATAAGGTGTCAAAGCAAATGGTATAATCTTTCCAGGCATCTTCATTTTCGGTATGTTTATTCTTACCAATATTGCCGCCAATAATAAGTGGTGCAGTTCCTGTATTATCAGCACTATTTTTCCAATCGGCTAATCTTTTTTGAATAGCAACAACACCATCATTATTAAAACCCATTCTGTTTATCAATGCCTTATCGGCCGGTAATCTGAATAAACGGGGTGGCTCATTACCGGGCTGTGCTTTTGGGGTAACCGTACCAATTTCAACAAACCCAAATCCCAAACAGCTTAATGGTTGTAAGTAAGTAGCATTTTTATCGAAACCTGCACCTAAGCCCACTGAATTTTTGAAATGAAGGCCAAAAACCTCCTTTTCTAAACTCGCATGCTGTATAGAAAATTGTTGTTGAATGAAATATTTTAATGCAGGAATGTTACACGCTTTTTGCAAGCTATTCATCGCCAAATAATGTACCCGTTCCGGGTTTATTTGAAACAACAATTTTCGAATTAATGAATACATGTGTGCGAAGATAAAGCAGCAGTTTATAATCGCACCGGAATCATTTTAAATATCTTTGTTTATCGCATATTGGCTAATGCATCAATTATATGCCTTATCAATTAGCTATTAAAAAGCCATATATGGTGATAAAATGAAGGAATATTTAGTTGCATAAACAACTTTTTATTACATTTGAAGAGTAAAAAATTTTTTTATGCAGGAAGCATATATTGTTGCAGGTTTTAGAACTGCAGTTACCAAAAGTAAAAGAGGTGGCTTTCGTTTTTACCGCCCGGATGATTTAGCAGTGGAAGTAATTAAAGGTATGATGGCAACATTACCACAATTAGATTATAAACGGGTAGATGATGTAATAGTAGGAAATGCTGTGCCTGAAGCCGAACAGGGCTTACAGTTTGGAAGAATTATAGCCGCAAAGGCTTTAGGAATTGAGGTGGCAGGTATCACTATAAATCGTTACTGCGCCAGTGGCTTAGAAAGTATAGCGATGGCTACGGCCAAAATAAGAACCGGTATGGCCGATTGCATTATTGCAGGCGGTACCGAAAGTATGAGTTTGGTGCCTACCACGGGGTGGAAAACTGTTCCTTCATATAATATTGCCAAAGATGAGCCCGATTATTACCTGAGTATGGGTTTAACTGCCGAAGCGGTTTCAAAAGAATTTAATGTTACCAGAGAAAATCAGGACGAATTTGCTTACCATTCGCACAAAAAAGCAAAAACCGCTATTGAAAATGGTTACTTTAAATCGGGTATACTACCTATTACCGTGCAGGAAACGTATGTAAATGAAAAAGGTAAAAAAACTACGAGATTATATGTGGTTGATACCGATGAGGGTTTACGTGCCGATACAACTGTTGAAGGTTTGGCTAAGCTAAAACCCGCTTTTGCTTTGAATGGAACCGTTACTGCCGGCAACTCCTCACAAACCAGCGATGGTGCTGCTTTTACAATTGTAATGAGCGAAAAGATGGTGAAGGAATTAGGCTTACAGCCTATTGGCCGATTAGTAAATTGTGCCAGCGCAGGAGTGCATCCCCGTATTATGGGTATTGGCCCCGTAGCTGCGGTGCCAAAAGTATTGAAACAGGCAGGAATGAATTTAGCAGATATGGAGTTAATTGAACTCAATGAAGCCTTTGCCGCACAATCAGTTGCTGTTATCCGGGAATTGGGAATGAACCCCGATAAAGTGAACATTAATGGCGGTGCCATTGCATTAGGCCATCCTTTAGGTTGCACAGGTGCAAAACTCACCATCCAAATTTTGAATGATCTAAAAAGATTGAATAAGAAATACGGTATGGTAACAGCCTGTGTGGGTGGGGGCCAGGGTATTGCGGGAATTATTGAAAGAATATGAAATCATACAAATGGTAATATAATATACAGGAAAAAAATATTATTTTTATGTAAAATGATTTTTATCATTTTTAAAGGCTTGGTTTAAAATTACCTTTATGCCATAAACAAAAACGCATGAAAACAATATTAATACCCACCGACTTTTCTGAAACTGCAAAACATACTGCCATATATGCCATGGAAATTGCCCGGCAAATAAAGGCTGAGAAGGTAATTTTATACAATACTTATCAAACAATTGTTACTGTTGGTGCCGATCCGTTAATTCCTGCCGTAGATGCAGTTAGTATTGAAAATTTGAAAAAGGGGAGTGAAGAAGGACTACAGAATTTAAAATTTATTCTGTTGGCTTATCAGCCGGAAAATGTAATGATAAAAACCCTTTCAGAATTTAATTTGCTAACAGCAGGTATTCAAAGCGTGTGTGAAAGAATGCCTATTGATGTAATAATCATGGGTATTACCGGTGGTGATGCCATTGAAGAAAACCTGTTTGGAAGCAATACCATTCAGGTGGCAAAAAATGTTACTGTGCCTGTTATTATTGTTCCCAAATATGCACCCCTTAAACCCATCGAAAAAATATTATTTCTTTGCGATTTTGAAAAAGTGGTTGAAACAACACCTGTGCAACCTATTATTCGTTTATTAGATGCCACCAAAGCAGCATTTCATGTATTGAATATTGATAAAAATAACAGCCATTTTACACCAGAAACGCCACATGAAAGTTTAATGCTGCATAATTTATTTCATCAGTACAATCCCCAATACCATTTTGTTGACGGGGATGATTTTATGGAAACAGCCAATTCTTTTGTGAAAGAAAATAATATTGATTTAATTGTATCCATTCCCAAACGGCATGGCTTGTTTGAAACACTGTTTAAAAGAAGCCATACCAAAATGATGGCATTCCACAGTATTGTTCCATTAATGGTGGTGCATGAATAAAGGATTAGCTTAAATATTTACCCACAATTGGCACCCTTCTGCCTACGCCAAATGCCTTCGGCGAAACGCGTATAATGGGGCAAAACTGATTGCGTTTGTATTCATTGGTATTCACTAATTTCAATATTCCATCTACCAATCCGGCATCAAAGCCCATTGCTTTAATTTCAGCAGGCCCTTTTCGTTGGTCAATATACTGGTATAGAATTTTGTCTAAAACTGTATAATCAGGCAAACTGTCACTGTCTTTTTGATTGGGCATTAATTCTGCACTGGGGGCTTTTTGAATAATATTTTCCGGAATAATTATTTTGTTTTTATTGATAAAGCGTGCTAGCGCATACACCTGTAATTTATAACAGTCGCCTAATACACCCAGGCCGCCTGCCATATCACCGTACAAAGTGCCATAACCGGTAGCCAGTTCACTCTTGTTAGAAGTGTTTAACAAAATATAGCCAAATTTATTAGCCAAAGCCATTAAAACATTTCCTCTAATCCTGCTTTGCAGATTTTCTTCGGCCAACGAAAATGGCATACCGTTAAATTGTGGGGCTAAGGTGTTTAAAAATGTTTCATAAATCTGGTTAATCGAAATAATATCGTAAGGATTGCCTAAGTTTTTACCAAGCACAACAGCATCATCTACTGAATGTGGGGTAGAAAAGGGTGATGGCATTAAAACGGCACGAACATTTTCGGTCCCCAATGCCGCACAGGCAATGGCAATAGTTACTGCCGAGTCTATACCACCCGAAGAGCCTATAATAGCTTTGGTAAAGCCCATTTTTGAAAAATAATCTTGTATGCCTGAAACAAGTGCATTATATATCTGATCAATATTTAATGCTTCCTGCAATGTTGCCGGATCTAACAATGCATCAGGTACATAGGCGGCAGCTTCAATAACGGGTTCTTCAAATGAGCCATCTTCGTTTAAATGTACCGCTTCTATTGCTTCTATAAATAAGGGTAATGCCTTACATAAATTAGCATCTTTATCAAACACCAGCGATGAACCATCAAATACAATTTCAGTTTGGCTGCCTACTGCATTGCAATAAATCATGGGCAATTTGTATTTCAATACATTTGCCTTAATTACCGCTTTTCTGTCTTCAACATGTGTATAATCAAATGGCGATGCGCTTAAATTCACCATTAAATCGGGTGCATCTTTCATTAATTCATCCATGGGGCAGGTTCTGTACAGAGGGTTATTGCCTAAGTTCCAAATATCTTCACAAATGGTGATGGCCATTTTCTTTCCTTTAAAAGGCACCACATGCCAATTAAAAGCGGGTTCAAAATAGCGGTATTCATCAAACACATCATAAGTGGGCAATAGTGTTTTATGCACTTCTGCAACAACTTCACCTTTATATAAAAAAAATGCAGCATTAAACAATTCCTTTCCTTTACCACTATGGTTGTAAGCAGGGGCACCTACTAATACGCCAATATTTTGGGCATGTGTTTTAATTACATCAATGGCATGATAACATTTGGCAATAAAATCGTTAAATTCAACAAAATCTCTGGCAGGATAACCGCAAATACTCATTTCACTAAAAACAATTAAATCGCCGCCTGCCTGTTTTGCTGTGTTGATGGCTGCAATTATTTTTTGTGTATTCAAATCAAAATTGCCGATGTGATAATTCTGCTGTGCTAAAAAAATCTTCATGTAATTGTATTAAAGTGCTGTTATGTAAGAATGTTATTGAACAGGTATATGAATGTTAATTCTATACCTATATTTTCCATTCACCAGGCAAAGTTCTATAATTTCTGTCAAAGCTATCAGCCTAATCTTAACAAAACAAATGGTAATACTCCACACATTGTTTTTATTTTGCAGAAAATTATTCAGTAATGGTTGTTTTGATGCGCAGATTAATTGGGATAGCAATGATTGTTTTAGTGGTAGCCTGCTCGCCCAAAAAAAAATTACCCGATGTATCTGATATTCCCATGCCATTAACCTTACAACGGTTTGATCGTGATTTTTTTGCGATGGATACCTTACATATTTCAACCGGATTAGATAGCCTGCAAAAAAAATACCCTGTATTTATTAAAAATTATTTGTATAATATATTATCCGCTTATCCGCAACCCGATAGTGTGCTGAAAGATGTATTATTGTTTAGAAGAACCTATGCGGCAATTGACAGTGCGGCGCAACAGCAGTTTCCCAATTTTAAAAAGTATACTCAGCAAATAGCCACGGCATTTCGGTACTTTCATTACTATTTTCCTAAATACAATTTACCGCATACCATAATTACATACATCGGGCCTATAGAGGGGGTAGGGTGTGCCTTAACATCATCTGGATTGGCCATTGGTTTACAGGCTTATTTGGGGCATCAGTTCCCGGCATATCATACCCGGTATATTAGTGAAGTATATCCTGATTACGAAACCAGGCGTTTTGAACCACAATACATTACTGTAAATTGCCTGCGCAATATTTTAAGTGATTTTTATCCAGAAAAAAAAGCCGGAACTTCACTTATAGAACAAATGATAGAAAGTGGTAAACGATTGTATGTGTTAAATGCCTGCCTGCCCAATGTAGCCGATAGCATTAAAACCGGATATACGCAGGCACAGTTAAATGGGTGTTATGAACATGAAAAAAACATATGGCATTACTTCATACAAAATAATCTGTTGTATGAAACAGAACCCACACAAATAGCATCCTATGTAAATGATGGTCCGGGTACACCTGAATTGGGATCTGCAGCGCCAAGCAATATTGGCCAGTTTACCGGTTGGCAAATTGTTAAGCAATGGATGAAAAAATATCCCGAAAAAACTTTGGAGCAATTATTATCAACCCCCGCTAAACAAATATTTGATGAAGCAAAATACCAACCCTGATTAGTTGAGTTTAGCAGGTACTACCATTTCAAATGCGGGAATATTAACGGTAAATTGTGTTTTGGTGTCTTGGTTTTCCATAGTATAATAACCACTCATTTTACCTATTTCCGTTTTGAAATTGCACCCACTTACGTACTGATACCTTTCTCCCGGTAAAATAATTGGTTGCACCCCAACTACACCTTCGCCATTTACCTCTCTTCTTTCGCCGTTACTGTCATGAATCAACCAATGCCTTTTCAGTAATTGAACAGTAAAATCATTGAGGTTTTCAATGGTAATACGATAGGCAAACATGTATTCATGGGTTAATGGATTACTGTAATCCGGTTGGTAAAATGTTTCCACGCTTATTTGAATGCCTGAAGAAATTTTTGTAACCATAAGCTGTAATCAATTGCCATAAAGATAAGAATTTCAAAATAAATACAAACGGTTGCCACTTTTTTGTGGCTTAAAATAGCAATCGGATTGTTTTACAATGGAAACAATTCCATGAAAGCTTACTTTTGCACTCAAAAATTGATGGTATGAACAAAATAGCAGTGGCTAAAGGTGATGGAATAGGCCCGGAAATTATGGAAGCTGTGTTAACTATTTTTTCTGCAGCGAAAGTACCGCTACAATATGAGTTTGTGGATATGGGAAAATGGGTTTTTGATAAAGGATTCAGTAATGGAATGACACCTGATGCACAACAAACCATAGAAGCATTGAGTATTTTGTTTAAAGGCCCTATGGAAACACCAAAAGGCAAGGGAGTAAAAAGCGTAAATGTTACGGCCCGAAAAACATGGAACACTTATGCCAATAAAAGAACTTTTCAAACATTACATGGCGTTGATACCGTTTTTAGCAAAGCAGGCATACCCATTGATATAACAGTTGTAAGGGAAAATATTGAAGATACCTATGGTGGCATTGAACATATGCTTACACACGATGTAGCCCTTAGCCGCCGTTTTATTACCCGTCCCGGCAGCTTGCAATTAATTAAGTACGCTTTTGAAATGGCTAAGAAGAAGGGGGCCAAAAGAATTACCTGCAGCCACAAAGCCAACATTATGAAAATTACTGATGGCTTGTTTTTGCAGGTGTTTTATGAAGTGGCTAAAGATTATCCCGAATTAAAAGCCGATGATGTAATTGTAGATGATTTATGTATGAAATTGGTAACCCGCCCCGATTTATTTGATGTAGTGGTATTAACCAATTTACAAGGCGATATTGTAAGCGATTTATGTGCCGGACTGATTGGTGGATTGGGTTTTGCGCCTTCTGCCAATATTGGTGATCATATCTGCATTTTTGAAGCAGTTCATGGTACCGCTCCGGATATTGCAGGAAAAAACATCGCTAATCCTACTGCTTTATTGCTGAGTGGCATTGGTATGTTGCACCATTTAGGGTTAATGCAAACAGCTGCGCTGATTGAAAATGCTTTATTGTACACACTGGAACAAGGCATGCATACCGGCGATTTTGGCGATAAAAGAATACCGGCATTGTCAACCACTGCATTTGCCGGGGCAGTTATTCAAAATTTTGGCAAAATACCCGAAACAGGTGCCAAACCTGCTTTGCCTAACATGCCTACTACACAAACGCATTTTAAATTAGATAAAAACCCTATGCTCGAATCGATTGAAACCGAAAAAGAGCATATTGTTGGGGTTGATTTTTTTATTGAAAGCAATGAACAACCCATTGCCATTGCCAACAAATGTATGCGTCATGCAGGGGTAAAATTTAAATTGGTGAATATCAGTAATCGTGGTACGCAGGTATGGCCAACCGGATCGGTATATACCAATTTGGTAAACCAATACAATGTGCGATTTGAAAGTATTGATGATATGCCTTTAAACCAAATGGATGTTTTAGGTTTATATGTTAGCATGAGTGGTAATTTTAAAATATGCTCATCAGAATTGTTGCTAATGTTGGGCAATAAAAAAGCATACTCATTGGCACAAGGGCAATAAGGCAATAAAATTTGAATTAAAATAAACCATCAATGATCCGTTCAATTGATTTTAAATGAAGAAACAGCCATTTTTTGAAGGTTTACCTTTTCTGTTCTCATTTTTAACTTAATTTCACGGCTCATTTTAAAGAGCAATTGAACTATGGCAGAAGTGATATTAATGCCGCGCTTAAGCGATACCATGACCGAAGGGGTGATTGCTGCCTGGCACAAAAAAGTGGGTGACACTGTTAAAAAAGGCGATTTATTAGCTGAAATTGAAACTGATAAAGCTACAATGGAACTCGACAGCTATCAAACCGGTGTTTTATTGCACACCGGAGTATCCGTTGGCGGAAAATTACAAGTGAATGATTTGTTGGCTATTTTAGGACAGCCCGGCGAAGATATTAGTGCATTATTAGCACAGCATGCCCCCGGTTCTGCAGCACAACCGGCAGTAAAACCAACCGAGGCAACATCCGCTACAACTACACAACCTACAGCGTCTGCCCCTGCAATAGATATTAGTAAGATGGAAGAAGTGGTATTAATGCCGCGTTTAAGTGACACCATGACTGAAGGTGTGATTGCCGCCTGGCATAAAAATATTGGTGATGCAGTGAAGAAAGGAGAAGTGTTGGCCGATATTGAAACCGATAAAGCTACCATGGAATTAGAAAGCTATAAAGATGGCGTTTTACTATACCAGGGTGCAAAAGCAGGTGAAAAAATTCAGGTAAATGATTTGCTTTGTATTATTGGCAAAGAGGGCTTAGATATTAATGGCATTGTTGCAGCCGTAAAACATACCAATCAACAAGGTGCTGCTTCTGCAACTCCTGCACCTGCAACCATTGCCCCGGCTTCGGCACCTGAAGCCGTTGCCCCAACTATTGCTGCACCCGTTGTTGTAAATGAAGGAAGAATTTTTGTTTCCCCATTAGCTAAAAAATTAGCAGAAGAAAAAGGAATTGACTTACGCTATGTAAAAGGTAGCGGCGATAATGGCAGAATAATAAAAGCGGATATTGATAATTATGTACCGGCAACCACAACTGCCACCCCGTCTGCAGCTGTTGCTGCTGCACCAGTGGTGCAGGCATTGCCGGCAGGTCAGATTTGGTATGAGGATGCTCCGGTTTCGCAAATGCGCAAAACCATTGCACGCCGCCTCAGCGAAAGTTTATTTACCGCTCCACATTTTTATTTAACCATGGCCATTGATATGGATGCAGCTGTTGCAGCCAGAGTCAAATTGAATGAAAATGCCAAAGTAAAAATCAGTTTTAATGATTTGGTATTGAAGGCTACTGCCATGGCTTTAAAACAACATCCTAAAGTAAACAGTAGCTGGATGAGCGATTTTATTCGTTACAACCAACACATTAATATTGGTGTTGCCGTAGCAGTGGATGAAGGTTTATTAGTGCCTGTTGTACGATTTGCTGACAGCCTAAGCTTAAGCCAAATTGCTGTTCAGGTAAAAGAATATGCACAAAAAGCAAAAGATAAAAAACTACAACCCGCCGATTGGGAAGGAAGTACATTTACTATTTCTAATCTGGGCATGTTTGGTATTGACCAGTTTACTGCCATTATTAATCCGCCCGATGCTTGTATTTTGGCCGTTGGCGGCATATCGCAGGAACCGGTGGTTAAAAATGGACAAATTGTACCCGGTAACGTGATGAAAGTGACCCTTAGTTGCGACCATAGAGTAGTGGATGGTGCTACCGGTGCTGCTTTTTTACAAACATTGAAAAGTTTGTTGGAAGAGCCGCTAAGAATGCTGATTTAAGTGAATTTACTATAATTGAAAAGTCCTGTTTATTCGAAATGAATGAACAGGACTTTTTTTATTAAATTTAGGGTTAAGAAGAACAAATACATAAGTTGGACAGAGAATTTAAATAACTAACAAATTTAGTTTATTTTAGCTAAAAATATTGGTTATGTTCAAGAAGATAAGTGAAATCGTATTCGATAAGAAGTTTCAAAACAATGATAATTGTTTTGCATACCTGGTTCGCTAAAAATGGCCTAACGGATTTCGTTGTTCAAGATGTGGGTGCGGCCAAGCGATAAAAGGCCAAACCTGGCACCACCGTAACTGTAAAGCTTGCTGCTACGATGAGAACGTTCCTGCAAACACTATTTTTCACGGTACTAAAATGCCTTTGTTAAAAGCATTCCACATGCTGTTTCACATTATGGCCAAAAAGAAAGGCATGTTCACCGTAGCATTGGGACATGAAGTGGGGGTTGAACAAAAAACAGCCTGGTTATTCAAGCGTAAAGTTCAGCAAATGATGAAAGGCGATGAAAACGATACTATAAGCGGCAATACAGGCGCAGATGAGTTTTTACCCGGCGGCTACCACGTCAATGAACCCGGCAGAAGCCTTGAATGTAAGCAGGCAGTATTGATCGTATCAGAATAATTGCCAGACGGCAGAACAGGTAATATTTCATTAAAGCACATTGAAAATTTTGAGGCAGACACATTAAAATATGCATTAAAAGAGGTTACAGAAAAGGATGTAAAACTTACCACCGATGCATACAGCTCATACAAATCGTTACAGGCAGAAAGGGATTTAACGTAGATAAAATCAGAAAAGGGCAATGGATTGGAAGAACTGCATAAGCAAATCATGGCATTTAAAAACTGGCTCAGAGGCATCCATCACAAATGCTCAAAAGAACACTTACATGCTTACCTTAAAGAGTATGTTTACAGGTTTAACAGAAGAAACAAAACAAACTATTTATTTAATGACTTAATTACCTGAATGATGAACGATATACCACATCCATATACCTATTTAATAACTAAATGTGATTGTTATACCTAATCCGATAAAATCAATAGGGCAATTTTTTTGAAAAATCTTCTAAGCTCTCTTTATAAGGAAGAAAGATTGCTGTAAATAATTATCATATAGTTGACATACTTACAAAACTCATGTGCAGAGCTGATATTTATCATATATTCAGTATGATTAAACCCGTTCCTTTGTATCCAGGTATTAAAAAGTATGCAAAAATCTCAATAGATTTATTATAACTTTGACTTAAATGAAAAGATTTGCCGCAGCCATATTAACAGTTTTATACATCAGCACTTCCGTTGGTGCTATGGTGCATATGCACTACTGCATGGGCAAACTGACTGAATTGGGTTTGGGGCAAAAAGAATCCAAAACCTGTGGTAACTGCGGAATGAAGACCAGTGAGGCTAAAGAAAAAGGCTGTTGCAGGGATGAGCACAAGTTTATAAAAAACAATACTGACCAGAAAGCAACAGAAGCAGGTTTGCAGCTATCAAAATTACGTGCAACAGACCTGCGCACTGCATTTATTGAAAGTCCCTCTTTCAATTTTACTTCTATTTCAGAAGATTACCCTGAAAGCAATGCCCCCCCACGAAGTAATGGCGTTGCAGCATTCATACTTAACAGAACTTTTCTGATTTAAAGATTATTTCTTTTATAAGCCAGGCAATCCATTTGTCGGGCTACAGGCAATTTATATGTGCCTAAAAATACAGATTTCCCAACATTTAAAATTAAAAAAATGAAAACGTTTAAAGTGCTGATGATGGCAGTTTTAATCATCTTATCCGTTTCAGTTTTTGCTCAGAATTCAGCACTGCAAAAAAACAAAAAACAAAGAAATTGTTGAAGTAACATATGTATGTCTCATGCATCCTGATGTGATTACGGATAAGTTGGGAAAATGCCCAAAATGCGGCAGGAACCTTACTCCAAAAGAAAAAATGAAAATGGAAGTAATGAAAATTTATACCTGCCCCATGCATTCAGATGTAACCAGTAATAAGCCAGGTAAATGCCCTAAATGTGGTATGGGTATGAAAGAAAAGAATAAATAAAACCTTTTTATAAAACTATTATTCATAACGCCTCAATTACACAATAATGAAAAAGACATACTATTTATTGACGCTGGCATGTAGTCTAATATTCACTCTGAATCTCTTTGCCCAAAAAGACAGTAGTGGCATGTATTTAACGGCAGATGATTTCAAAAACAGAAAATTATCTTACGCCATTAATTATATAACTGAAAAGCATAAGATAAACACTTATGTTTTCTTTAAAGGCAATACTATTAAAGTAAAGCACCAGGGTATTACTTATGATTTGAAGAAATCAGAAACTTATGGTTACAGGGATACAAAAGGCCGGGAA
>JAKAKY010000257.1 GCA_021824365.1 Bacteroidota bacterium
TTAGTAATTCTTAACATATTGAACCATATTATAATTTCCAGAAAGTACCAGATAGGCAGTTGAAACACTTACTTTTTTGTGCGCACCAAACAACTGCAAGGCTCAAATCAATTCCTCATTACAACATAATGAAGCATTAGGTTACTGTTGGTCGCAGGTTTTTAAGGTTTTGTATCATTTTATTTAAAGAAAATGGGCTGAAAGATACTTTTGGGTTAAAATAATATTATGCAACAAAGTCAAACGCTTTCAAAAAAAAAATTTCGTTGGTATATGCGCTATTTGCACAACAAAATTGGTTTTTTCATTACCGGTATGGTAATTATTTACAGCTTAAGTGGTATTATTCAAACTTACCGCGACACTAATTTTTTAAAACATAATGTAGCTATAACCAAACAATTACAACCTGCTCTAAACGAAACGCAGTTAGGCCCTGCATTAAAGTTATTTGATTTTAAAGTAACAAAAAAAACTGCCGATACCATTTATTTTAAACAAGGTACGTACAGCACCATTTCGGGTAAAGCTACTTATGTTACTAAAGAGTGGTACAGTTGGGTTGTTCCCCTTACCAAATTACACAAAAATTCCAGCAAAGATATAACACACTACTTCACCATCCTATTTGGCATTGCACTCTTGTTTATGTCCATCTCAGCTTTCTGGATGTTTAAACCAGGTACAAAATTATTTAGTAAAGGTGTAATATTAACTGCTTTGGGCATCATTGCTTCCATCATTTTATTAATCATGATTTAAACACATAAGAAAAATGATGATTAACAAAGCGGGCAATACAATCGAAAAATGATTTATTTCAACACAAATGGATAAGCTTATCTTTTTTTATTTGTTCATCAAAATTGCTGACGCTTACCGGGATAATCATTTCGAGTTGCAACTGTGCAACTGATTGAATGCAATGCAAACAAGTTTAGGTAATCTGCCAAACATCTCAAAATGGATGCTTATCTTCCTTTCATTGCCTGATTGGCTGGATGATTTTTAATGCAAACTAATCACCCTATAAATTTTCCATGCATCCGGGTATTTTTTCCAAATAACAGTAAATCTGCCCACTTTTGGCTGTTTAAGTGGTGGCTCCTGATTGTTATGAAAAATATGCAATCCCATTTCTATAGCACCAATACCCGGAATGGGATACACTTCAATACTTCCCTTTACCAGTTCCCTCATTATCTTGCCATATATATTTTTTTGAGTGGCCGATACTATATTTTTTTTGGAAGTTGACAGTCCGCCTTTATCATGATAAAACTCAATACTATCATCATAAAATGCAGCATACTGTTCTAATTGTTTGGAGCATTGATTGTAGGTATGAAAAAAAAAATTATTTAAATAACAAATGGTATCCTATAATTTACTATCCTCCGGCGTATAATTTTTTGTAACACGGTATTGCATCATTCTATAGGTAGAACAACCAACTATCAAAATTACCGCTATTATTAGTTCAATGATTTGTTTCATGAAATTGCTTAAATGGCTCAGAATAGATAATTTTTAAAACAGATGGATGGTTTTAATTCCCTGCAAATGGAGTTCCTATAACACCCACTGCCAATTCTACCCATATCAATAATATCAGCAATAGAACAGCTATTACCAAAATAATTCTAAAGTATATTTTTTGAATATTTCTAACCACTAATTCACAAAATAGGCTGGTACTTAAAAGCAATATCCCCATTACAATAAAATCATTTACTGACCAGTTAACAGTTTGTGTAAATTGCCTGGCAATGAGTGGTACCATTAATAAGCCAAATGCTATTGATAGCATGAATAAAAACCTTTTGTATTTAGCTAAAATAGAGGATACCATAGGGTATTTTATTGCAATAACCTGAATAATTCTTAAAGTTAAGCAATTTTTTGTTGGCGTTTAAAACTACAAAACAAAAAGTTTTGTTTGGTATGAAAAGGGGTAGTATGGTCTTCTGTAATGCAACGAATTTTAGTAAAACCCTTTTGCAGTTCAGCGGTTAATGTTGCTTCAGTGTATCGTTGCACAGGCAGACCGCTACATTTTTCCGGCCCTTTGTCTGAAAAAGTACCGATGGCCATATAACCGTTTACTGCTTTCCCGGCTTTTTCCAAATAGGCCGCCACTTTTTGATGGGTGGTTAAAAAATGGAAAGTTGCCCTGTCATGCCAAACATCAAACTTTTCATCGGATGCAAATTCAATGATATCGCTCACCACCCAATGTACTTTTTGAGCTTTTTCGCCCAACCGTAGCTTTGCTTTTTCAAGCGCCTGAGCAGATATATCTAATACCGTAATACTTTCATAACCTTCTTCCAACAAATAATCCACTAACTTACTGTCGCCGCCTCCAATATCAATAATCTTAGCTGTTTTGGGTAAGTTAAATGAATGGATAAACTCCAGCGATGTGGCAGGAATTTCCTGTGTCCAGCTAACCTCATGTGGTTGCCTGGTTTGATAAACGGTATCCCAATGTTTTTGAATAGCATTTTCCATTTAACAAAATTGCGTTGTTTCCTCTACAAATTTTGTAACAAAAATCACAGAGAAGAAAGATATAGAATTATTAGTCGATGAGGGTATTGCCTGCTTTTACATTGAAAACCATTAGTAATGCTAATCAAATAAACGGAAAAGAGGGTGTTCCATCATTCAAATACCAAAAAATACTTGTTGAAATGAATAGATGCATTATACCACCACCATCTCACCATTTGTTGGAGCAGCAATGGCTTGTTCAACAATAATGGCGGCTATTGCTTCCGGCGTTGTCCATTTAGAAAAATCGGCATTCGGCATATCTGCTCTGTTTTGTGGTGTATCAATAATGGTAGGTACAATTACCTTTATTACTACGTCTGTGCCTTTTGCTTCTGCCTGCATGACTTCGGCCAACCTGAAAAGTAATGACTTCGATAATCCATAAGCCGTTAACCCGTTAGCATGGCGGGTATCTAATCCCGCTTTTGAACCGATAAAAAACAAATGCCCTTTTTTTTGTTGCAGCATTTGCAAAAAAACCGGCCTTGCTATATGGTATGCTGTTTCAAAATTCAATTGTATCTGCTGCTGAATGGCTTTACTGTCGGTATCGGCTATATTACCCATGGCAAAACCGCCAGCTGTTAATACCGCCACATCAATACTGCCATTACTTTGCGCAATTGCTTGTACCTGATTGCTACAGGCAGCCTCATTCAATAAATCCAGGGCTATTGGGGTAATGTAATTGGAAGGTATGTCATTCTGCTTTATGTGGTGCACAAAAGCATAAACCTGAAAGTTATGGGCTGCAAATGCTTGCACTACTGCTATGC
>JAKAKY010000055.1 GCA_021824365.1 Bacteroidota bacterium
CCTAATCGCCTACCACCAAAGGGTTTTAACCGGTATTGCTCATCTTTCGGATTCCAATTATTGAAATTACCACTTACATAAATGGGTTCATTTTGCCTGGTAGCTACTGAAGTTGCCATTAGTTTAACAGTAAACTGAGCTTGTACATTGGCAGCAAATAGTAATATACATCCAACGGTTAAAATAAAGTTACGCATGGTATAAAGTTAAGTAGCCCATATAAAAAAGCCACCTGATTAAGGTGGCGGGAAAAATGATTTTAAATCTATTTAATCCAACAACTCAGCATCGGCAGGATAATTAGCACGTTTAAATGTAAACATTCCCTCCGGAAATTTGGCAGCTGTATTCATATCGCTAATTAAAATTACTGTTTTGTTATTGCTTTTATCAAAAATAACGGCTTTTGTTACCAAATGTTTTAACCTATTCACAAACAAATCAACTTTCTGAAAACTACGCCTGTCATCTTTCGGAAACATTTCTATTTGATAATTAGGGCCTTTAGATGAAACTAATTTATAATTAAAATCGTTATCATACGAACCAGACAATAATTTTTGAGGACTTAAAGTAGCAGAACTTTCTTCAACAGAAGATTTGGTGATAGTTTTATTACCATCATAATTATATACATTAGAACCATCGCAAATGATAACTGTTTTACCCTGTTTTAGCAAGTATTTATCACCTTTCATAGAAAGGGTACCGGTTTTAATAGCGTTGGGCTTTCCTTTACTGGTAATGGATTTCAATGTAAATTTTGCGCTGATACCTTTAGCAGATTTTACCTTTTCGCCTATTTCATTTAAAACCTTTTTAGCTGCAGGATCGTTTTGCGCTTTTACCTGTATTGCCGTTCCAACTAAAAATACTGCAACAAAAAACAAATACTTCATTGTTAATATTTAATTTGAAAAATGAATTAGCATAGGTAATGATGTTCTTAAACCATGCTGATTTTTTATAGTGGCCGCAAAGATAGGGCTTTCAAATTTTTAGAACTGCTATTCAGGTGATTAGTTTAACGTTCGTTTATAAAAGACAGGATTTTAACCTGGGTTTCAAATAACAAACTCATTTAAAAGTGTTATAAAAAAACATTACGGCATTGAATGTAGGTACTCTTCCAATTCCGATTCGGTTTTAAAACGTACTTCTCTGGCCTTGCTGCCCAAATTGGGGCCAACAATACCGGCAATTTCTAATTGATCCATTAGTCTGCCTGCACGGTTATAGCCTAATTTCATTCTGCGTTGAATGAGGGAAGTACTACCCACCTGATTTTGGACAATTAAGCGAGCAGCATCTTCAAACAAAGGATCTCTATCGGTAACATCCATTTCTCTGGTTTCCATATCTTTCTCATCCACATATTCAGGTAATAAGAAAGCTTCCGGATACCCTCTTTGTTCTCCAATAAAACTACATACTTTATCCACTTCAGGCGTATCTACAAAGGCGCATTGTAATCGTACAATCTCACCATTATAATTAATCAACATATCACCTTTCCCAATTAATTGTTCAGCACCACCGGCATCTAAAATAGTTCTGCTATCAATTTTAGAAGAAACCTTAAATGCAATTCGAGCCGGGAAATTGGCTTTAATGGTACCGGTGATAATGTTTACAGAAGGTCTTTGGGTAGCTATTATTAAGTGAATACCAATAGCTCTGGCTAATTGTGCCAATCGGGCAATAGGCATTTCTACCTCTTTTCCTGCAGTCATAATTAAATCGGCAAACTCATCTACCACTAATACAATGAATGGAAGGAATTGATGACCTTTTTGCGGATTTAGTTTTCGTTCAGTAAATTTTTGATTATATTCCTTAATATTTCTAACCCCTGCTTCTTTCAGTAAATCATAGCGATTATCCATTTCAATACACAAAGCATTCAATGTGTTCACCACCTTTTTGGTATCGGTAATAATGGCTTCCTCTTCACCGGGTAATTTGGCTAAAAAATGTTTTTCAATTACCCGGTATAAGCTTAATTCAACTTTTTTAGGATCAACCAATACAAACTTTAATTGCGATGGATGCTTTTTGTAGAGTAATGATACCAAAATAGCATTTAAGCCTACTGATTTACCCTGACCAGTAGCACCTGCCATGAGCAAATGGGGCATAGCTGCCAAATCCACTATAAAATTTTCATTATCAATTTTTTTACCGATAGCAATAGGTAATGAAAAATTATTTTTTTGAAATTTATCACTCGATATCAGCGTACGCATACTCACTACGGTTTTTCTGATATTGGGCACTTCAATTCCAATCGTTCCTTTTCCGGGAATGGGTGCTATAATTCTTATACCCAATGCAGCAAGACTCAGTGCAATATCATCTTCCAGATTTTTAATACGGCTGATGCGTACACCCGGCACAGGCACTATTTCATACAAAGTTACAGTTGGACCAACGGTAGCGGCTATGCGTTGTATAGCAATATCATAATTTTGAAGGGTGGCAATAATTTGATTTTTATTTGCTTCTAACTCATTAGGATCATGAACAATTTTTTCGCTGCCATGTAAATCAAGCAAATCAAGTGTTGGGAATTGGTAATTACTCAGTTCAAGGGTTGTATCATAAGGTTCATTTAAAACCGGCGCTGATTTTTTTGCCGGAACCGGAGTAACCTCTTCAGAAGAAGGTTTTATCTCCAATTGCATATCTAAAGAATCATCTGTCATTAGTTTAGATGAGGTGATAGTTGGCGACAATTCATTGCCTGTTGCTTTGTGTGTAAGTGGTTCGGATGCTATTACGGTAACGGGAGTAGCTTCCTCATCAGAGGGGCATAACATTTCAACCGGGTAATCTTCAGTAACATCTAAATTTAAATGCTGTTGTTTTTCTAATAATTCAAACTGCACTAACGGATTGTTGGGGCCTGCTTCTTCCGGCAATATCACCGTTACATTTTTACCATCATTTTTCAGTTTGTTAGATGAAGCCCATGTTTCGTTTACAGTAGAATTTACTTCTAATGGCATTTCATCCATTGTTTTATTTGCTGCACCCCATTGCTGGTATACAGGCATTTCATCCGGAGAAAGAGATATAGGTTCATCAACAGCAACATCATCCTTATTTTTTTGCATTCGTGCCGGCCATTCAGGTAAATGAAAAACCGGGTTAAAGCGCCAGATAACATAAGAAAAAACAGTAATCAATAAAAAAGCAGCAGTACCTAATTTACCCATCCATTGAATAAGCCAGCTATTCAGCATATTACCTACTGCCCCACCCCATGCAAACTGACTGTTGGGGGTAATAAAGGCTGCAGCAACACTAATCAACATTAACCCCACTAACACATAACGAATGTTTCGCTGGATAGAAAATACTTTTTTACTAAACAAACCATTTACACCCACCACAAAAAAGAAAGTACAGAACAAATAAGCAGCAATACCAAAACCTTTATACATGAAAAAATGCGCCACATAAGCCCCTGAAACGCCCAGTAGATTGTTGATTTTCAGGTCTTCTAACGAAAATATTTTAATGCCAAATTCTTGCACCTTATCCTGGTCATCCTGCCAGGTAAACAAATAAGAAGAAAAAGCAATAAAGAGAAAAAAGGCAAAAAGCAGGGATACCGCACCTGCAATTTTTGTAGTGCGCTCATCCTTCACCACTTCAGACACGGTAATTGCTACCTCTTTATCCGGTTGTAATTTTTCAGGATCTGGCGGTGGCGGCACATTCCTTTTTAAGCGATTTGCCATACTAACAAATATAAGCGAACTACCTGCCAAATTGCAATATCAGGAAGGTATGTGGATTATTTATTGGCAGCACATCATTTATTCAGATTACCAAAACAGTTAAACGTATTGAAAGTGGCTCTTTGTATTGAATGGAAGCATCAATTTTTGCGGTGAATAGCAACCGCCATACAAACCCAGCCAAGAATAAAAAACAATCCGCCAATTGGGGTAATGGGGCCAATAATATTGAATGCTGAATTATTATGCATTGCTCTTAAAAAAGTAATTGCATATAATGAACCGGAAAAAAATAAGATACCCACCGCAAAAAAACGGCCAGAAAACCGCATCCATTTGCCCGGAAATGATTTGTACAATACGCCTATTAAAAAAATAGCCAGTACCTGAAACATTTGATAATAAATACCGGTTTCATATGCATTCAACGCATCAACATCAACCCATTTTTTTAGGGTATGTGCACCAAAAGCACCTAATATTATGGTAATGGCACCCAGCCAGGCTCCGGTTTTTAAAAATCCTCTGTGCATATTCAGGAATGATTAAGGTTGAAAGATTTATTTTGAAATGACCGTATAGCTGATAATAAAGCGTTGATTTGAAGTTGCTCACCTTTTAAATGTATATCAGCCAACCTGTAAAAATGATTTCTTTCTTCGATTTTTGCTGTTAAAAATTGGGTCAGTGCTGCTCTATTTTCAACATGCGCTACTAAGGGACGGTGTGCTTTTTCTTTCCAAAGCCTTTCCGTTAATACTGTTGCCGGTTCATCTATCCAAATGGTAATACCATGTTTATTCATCCATATCATATTGTCATGAAAACAAGGTGTACCACCGCCTGTAGCTATAACAATATTTTTTTAACACCAAAAGTTCTGAGTGCTGCCGCTTCTATCTCACGAAAAAAAACTTCTCCTTTTTCATAAAAGATGGCGGAAATAGATTGTTGATATAACTTTTCTATATGTGCATCTAAATCAATCCCATCTATCTGTAAATGTTCAACAATGGCTTTACACCAGTAGCTTTTCCCACTACCCATCATTCCCACCAAAAAAATGGGAGGAAATGTAGCTGTTGTTGTTTGAACAAATGATTGCTTTTGCATGATGTATCCCTCCACACAACTTATGTAAATGCATTAAAGCCGGTAATATCCATTCCCGTTATGAGTAAATGAATATCGTGTGTTCCTTCATATGTAATAACACTTTCTAAATTCATCATATGGCGCATTACAGAATATTCTCCCGTAATACCCATACCTCCTAAAATTTGCCGTGCATCTCTGGCAATTTGTGCAGCAATTTCGCAACTATTCCGTTTAGCCATACTAACTTGAGCCGGTGTTGCTTTTTCTTCGTTCATCAAAATCCCTAAACGCCAAACCAATAATTGGGCTTTGGTAATTTCAGTAATCATTTCGGCTAATTTTTTCTGTTGTAACTGAAATGCGCCAATGGGTTTGCCAAACTGAACCCGCTCCTGGCTATAGCGTAAAGCGGTATCATAACAATCCATCGCAGCACCCAAAACACCCCAGGCAATTCCAAAGCGGGCTTTTGTTAAACAATTTAAAGAACCTTTCAGCCCTTTTACCTTGGGTAAAATATTGGCCTTAGGCACTTTTACATCATGAAAAACCAATTCACCGGTGGCACTGGCCCTTAAACTCCATTTACCATGGGTAGTGGGGGTAGTAAAACCCTCCATTCCTCTTTCTACTATTACGCCATGCACTTCGCCTGTTTCATCTTTTGCCCATACTACTGCCACATCAGCAAAAGGTGCATTACTAATCCACATTTTAGCACCGTTTAAAATAACGTAATCTCCCGCATCAGTAAAATGCGTTAGCATACCTGCAGGATTACTACCATGATTAGGTTCAGTTAATCCAAAACACCCCAACCATTCGCCGGAAGCCAATTTGGGTAAATATTTATTCCGTTGATCTTCACTTCCATAAGCATAAATTGGAAACATCACCAAAGAGCCTTGTACACTGGCCGTTGAACGCACACCACTATCGCCCCGCTCTAATTCCTGCATCATCAATCCATAACTGATATAATCTAAGCCACCCCCTCCATATTGTGCAGGGATGGTAGGACCGAAACAGCCTAATTGCCCTAATTGTGGTACTATTTGTTCAGGAAAAGCAGCATTTTGCGCATACTCTTCAATAATGGGTGAAATCTCTTTTTTTACATAATTCCTTACTGCATCACGCACCATTTTGTGCTCTTCCGTTAATAATTCATCTAACTGAAAATAATCGGGAGATTGAAATAAATCAGTTCTGGCAGCCATAGTCGTTTTTTTTGAATGAATTTTTAAGCAGACAATTTTTTAAAACCTGATTGTGTCATTTACACTAAAAACAAATGTAACAAGTTGCATACAGCTCTCCACATTTTGTTCGATTTTTCTTTTGAATAAACAGGTGTTTTAAAATTGAAGACGAGCATCAATTTTATGCGAATGTGGAAAAGGCTATACACTATTATCGGTACCATTCTAATCAACTATATATTTGTGTATCAAATTATAACTACTTTGCTAAATCGGCTATTTTGAAGAAAGTATTCAGACATTTAACCTTTTATGTATTCATTGCCATCATTGCAGCTATAGCATTGGGTGTTTTCTATCCTAATGCTGCCGTATCCACGAAGTTTCTGGGTACCTATTTTGTTGATTTAATTAAAATATTCATAATCCCCATCATTTTCTTTACCATTGTATTAGGCATTTCAAGTATGGGTAATTTGAAGAAGGTAGGCAGAATAGGTATTAAATCTATTATTTATTTTGAACTGGTTACTACGCTTTCCTTACTAATTGGAATGGGTGTGGCGTTAATTTTAAAACCCGGGCATATCAGCAAATCGGTATTGTCTGCAGCTGCAGTTACAAAAACTACTACCAACAAATCGTTTAACTGGCTCAGCTTTTTACAATCTAATACCACTATACAGGCATTATTATTGGCCATCATTGCCGGTATTATCATTAACAATCACAAAAACCGACTCAATATTATTCATCAACTGGGTAAAATTTCGCATTATGTTTTTACGGCATTAAAGTATGCCATGTATCTGGCACCACTGGGTGCATTTGGTGGAATGGCTTTTACTGTTGGAAAATTTGGGCTGTCTACCCTTTTGCCTCTGGCTAAATTAGTAGCTTGTGTGTATGGTGCTTCAATATTTTTTGTGATAGTAGTATTGGGAGGTATTTTAAAATATTTTCGTTTAAGCATCTGGAAATATTTGGGTGCTATTAAAGAAGAAATTTTATTGGTATTAGGCACGTCTTCATCTGAAGCGGCATTACCTGCCATGATGTACAAATTGGAGAAAATGGGATGTAGTAAAACAGTGGTAGGGTTGGTAGTGCCCACCGGTTATTCATTTAATTTGGATGGCACTTCCATTTATTTATCAATGGCTGTCATTTTTATAGCACAACTCTATCAGGTGCATTTAAGTTTTGAGCACTTACTCATGCTGATTCTAATATTGATGCTCACCTCAAAAGGCGCCGCTGGTGTTACCGGAAGTGGCTTTATTGTATTAACCACCACCTTAACAGCCATGCATACCATACCTGTAGAAGGATTGGCATTTTTATTAGGAGTAGATAAGTTTATGAGTGAAGCAAGGGCCATTACCAATTTAATTGGCAATGGCGTTGCTACGATTGTTATTGCCAAAAGTGAAAAGGAGTATTTAAACCCTATTCATTAATTATCCAAAAATTTGATTTAATATTCCAGCTAAATGCACTCCGCTTTTTAAAAGCTGCTCATTGGCAATAGCAATATGGTCGTACACATAACGGTAACTTAATTGCTGATCGGGAGCTTTAACTTCTGCATATAATTTTTGTGCAATAACATAAGAATCATATATCCATTGACTAACAGGTTGCTGCATCCATGCCTTACGTTGTGCAGGTGTGGTAAAATTAATGGCATTGGAATATTCAGTATAACTTAATTGTTCACTACCAATTAATTTTTCATCCCAAACTGCATGTAAATTGGTAGATTGGCCAAACCAAAATACTTTGATTTTATTACCACCGGCATCTTCCTCGCGGCTAACATGCATGGGTTGGTGTACATCGCCTACAATATGAATTAACAGCCGAACATACATTTTTTTTACATCCTTTGATAAATCTTTCCGCTTCAATTCACTTGCTAAAAAATTAATTTTAGTATATGCATCTGCAATGGTATCCTGAGCCAGATAAGCATTCAGTTCTTCCTGGGTTAAATTATCGGCTACATTAATATAGTGCCAGGGAGTTAAATAATCGTATTCTTTATCAGATCTTACAAAATCGGCCCAGGTACTGGCCAATGCAATGGTTTCATTGCCCAAAATTTTTTTAATAGCAGCAGCGGCTTTCGGATTTAAATAGCTTTCGGCAATCTGCCCTACTACCCTATGCCCCAACATTCCCCATGCCATGGAGGTAATTGGCATATAAAATAGTAACCCAATAAAAAATAGTTTTCTCATAATCTCATTTTTTACACGAAAATATAAGATGTATGTTAAAAATAGATAAATTTAGTATTAACAGTTCAAATACCGCAAATAGCGGTTGAAAATGATTTTTGGAAATTTGGGATAAAAAATGTAAATTGCTGCTACGTTTGTCCCCAACAAATCAAAAAATTAAAGCATGAAGTTGAGTAAATGGCAGAATTATGCCGATTATTAACCAATACTTACGTGCATGTACAGATTTGTCATGGTAGATGACCACTACCGCACTCATTGGCGCTTTAGAGATTTTTTCATTAAGCGCACTGATTTTGTAATGGAGAAAGCCTGCTACTCCGTTTATGAATTTTTAGTATTTATTAAAGATCTGGAAATTGAGAAAAAACCGCTTCCCGATTTATTGGTGATTGATATTAATTTGCCCGGAGCCGATGGTGCTTCATTGGCTCATTACATGAAGGTTTTTTACCCCAATATCAAAATTTTAATTTTAACAGTACACGATACAGAGGAAAATCTGTTTAATGCCACTTTATGTTTAGCCGAAGGTTTTATTATGAAACCTTTTTTTGAAGATTTGATTATTGATGCTTTTCAACGAATTGTGGATGGGGAAGAATTTTATTTAGACCCCAGAACAACTTTACCCTATCCTACCATAATAGAAGAGTCATTGGTGTATAGAGAAGAAAAAATCAGAAATGTAAATCCATTCAATTATTCTGAGTTAGAACGGAAATACCTCATTTTCCATGTAATGGGTTTAACAGTTCCCAGAATGGCTTATTTGTTGGATATTACTGAAGAGGAAGTGCGTAAACTACATGATTTAATGGTGAAAAAATCGGGCATAGACAATGTACCCAAAATGAGAGAGGATAGTAACTTACGTTATTTTTCTATTACGCATAATTTAGCCAGAATGGCTGATTACAGAGCTTTTTTAACCAAATAAATCTCACTTTAAGCAATTATAAAACAGGCTTGCACTACAAAAATAATGCAAGCCTGTTTTTATGGGGTTAATTCAAATTTTTATTTATTCATCGGCATATCGTTTTCTATTTCTGTAATATTTACACTCCTTTCCGTATCATCACCCATTAAATATTTTGAAAAATAATCAGCCATGCGCCACCAAAAATATTCGGTCATATCACCGTAGCCGTGCCTTTGACCGGGTAATATTACCAAATCGAACCTTTTATTGGCTTTAATTAGCTCATTCGCTAAACGGATGGTATTGGCAGGATGTACATTATTATCAATATCGCCGGTAGAAAGCATTAAATGCCCTTTTAAATGGCTGGCAATAGTTGGGTTTTTATCAATACTGCACACAAAACTGGTATCGCCCCCTATAATAATTTCTTTTACACCATGATGTTTCTCGCTCCACCAGCGATTATAAATACTGTTATCATGGTTACCGGAAGAGGCAACGGCCACTTTAAAAAAGTTGGGATATACCAACATCGCTGCCGCACTCATAAATCCGCCACCGCTATGGCCATGAATGCCCACCCGGTTAATATCCATAAATGCATATTTATTGCACAATTGTTCTGCGGCTGTTTTTTTATCGGCCAAACCATAATCGCGTAAATTACCATAACCATAAGTATGGTACCATTTGCTGCGCGATGGATTGCCCCCCCTGTTGCCAACCGTTACCACTACAAAACCCAGTTGTGCCAAACGGTCGGTCCTATTCATATTGGTAGAAAATGCAGTGTTCACTGCTTCTGTTTGCGGGCCGGGATATACATACTCAATTACCGGATATTTTTTGGTAGAATCAAAGTCAAATGGTTTGTACAATACACCATATAAATCGGTAATACCATCATTCGCTTTTACGGTAAATGGTTCGGGAAAACGATAACCTGTTGCCATTAATGCAGACAAATCAGCGATTTCCAGATTCATGATGACTTTTCCATCACTATTGTATAAAACGGAAACAGGCACTGTATTTACCCTGCCAGAGTTGTCTACAAAATATCGGTTATCATCATTCAAATCTACTGAATGGTCAAAATTTCCCTGATTCAACAAGGTTAATCCGGTGCCATCTAAATGAATACTATAGGCATGCAGGTAATAAGGGTTTTCATTCTTTTCTCTGGCATTAGCAGTAAAATACAGTATGCGTTTATCTGAATCAATACCTAATATATCTTCACAATGATAGGGACCGGATGTAATTTGATTCTTTAGTTTTCCATTGGCATCATACAAATAAAAATGTCCCCATCCATCTCGTTCGCTCCACTCAACTAATTCTTTGCCATCATTTACCAAACCCAATCGTTTTACCTCTACATACGCATTAAACCTTTCTTCAATTAAAGTTTGAATGGTATCGGGCACTACCCAAGCTTTACAAATATCAATTCTTTTTAAATCGCGACTGGTACGGGTAAAATAAAATCCCAGATTATTTCCTAACCAAATGCCTGGCCTGGTATCATCATCGCGGTTATTCTTTTTACCCGGAGTAGCCCAAATACTAATATCCTGGTCTTTGAATGCGGACAATTGTAGCTCTTTGCCTTCCTTTTTTTGCATATCAAAAACATACAAATGATCAACCGGCGATTGCTTCTCGCCCGGCATCCAATATTTATACGTTTCTAAAGTAGGCCTTGGTTGTGCAATGCTGTTAATTATCCATAAATCCTGCACATTTTTATTATCTACCCTTGTTAATGTAAAATACCGGCTGTTGGGCGACCAATAAGCCCATACAGCTTTTCTTTTTTTCTTATTTTTTTCTTTATCAACATTCGATTCGCCTAATCCCGATAAATTGGAGGAATTGTAATAGCTAAAGTTTTCTATCCCATCTTTTGTTAAAACATGTTCTACAATAGTAGAGTCATCCTCATTTCGAAGTGATTTTTCATAATTCTGTTTATCCATCCAATACAAATTATTATCTCTTCCAAATAACACAATGGCACTATCGGGCGAAATATTGGCCCAGGCAGGCTTACGCACAGGGCGCTTAAAATCTCTCAACTCCACCAATTCATTGGTATTAATATTGTATTCAAAATAAAATACCTTTTTCTTTGGCTTTGCTTCGTCGCTTTTGTTTTTTGAAGTATCAGTGTTCGCTTCATCTATTGAGCTTTTTATTTGAAATTGAATCCAGTTTTCATCGCGTACAAACTTTAAACTATCTATGGGTAAATGTTGTGCATCAAAAGGGTCTTTTACAATTAAGGTGATGGCTGCAGCCAATTTATCATTATCAAACAATATTTTTTTTTCATTTTTAACCGGGTCAACCAACAGCCACTTTTTTCCTGCAGTTGTTTCATACATATACCAAAAGCGGTTTGATTTTTTAAGCCAGTGCGGATCAACGCTGGTACTAAATACCATCTTCTTTAACCGGTTGGGCGAATATTTAGCAGCCATTGCATAATTAGCCCTGGTAACCAATTGTTGTGCATACAGCATAGATGTGCCTGCAAATAACACCATTACTAAACAAAATTTTCTCATAGCATTTATTTTTGGAAGCATTAAAAGTAGCCAATTAACCAATACACAAAAACCACTTATCCATAAACAGCCGAAAAAAAATTGAAGCAAATAGAGTTAATTTGTATAAACAGAAAATGATGACAAATTACAGCACTGATATATTATTTGCCCAAAAGGCAGATGAACAGGATAATTTGAAATTGTATCGCAACGCATTTTATTTTCCAACAATGCATCATCGGCCTGCTATTTACTTTTGCGGCAACTCACTGGGTTTACAACCCAAAAAAGCAAAAGAAATCATTGAAACAGAATTAGAAGTATGGCGTAATGATGCTATTGAAGGTTTCTTTACAGGAAAGCATCCCTGGTTGTACTATCAGGAGTATGTAAAGCCCACATTGGCCAAAATAATGGGATGCCTGCCGCATGAAGTTACTGTAATGAATACCTTAACGGTTAATTTGCACTTACTTTTAATGAGCTTCTATAGGCCCACTGCTAAAAAATTTAAAATTTTGATGGAGGCAGGCGCCTTTCCCTCCGACCAATATGCAATAGAAACAGTAATGAAACATTTTGGGTTAAATCCCGCCACAGCTATAATAGAGGTGGCACCCGAAACCGGTGAAAAAATTTTACATAGAAACGCAATTATTGAATGTATTGAAAAAAATGCGCAGGAATTAGCATTGGTGCTGATAGGCGGTATACAATATTATACAGGACAATTGTTTGATATAGCTGCTATTACTCAAGCTGCACACAAAGCCGGTGCCGTTGCCTCATTTGATTTAGCTCATGTAGCAGGCAATGTACCTGTACAACTTCATGAATGGAAGGTTGACTTTGCTGTTTGGTGCAGTTATAAATATTTAAATGGTGGCCCCGGTGCCATTGGTGGGGTATATATTCACGAACAATATGCCACCGATACGCGTTTTCCGCGCTTAGGTGGTTGGTGGGGTAATGATGAGCAGGAACGTTTTAAAATGGAAAAAGGTTTTAAACCCAAAGCCTGTGCCAGTGGATGGAATATCAGTACTACACAGGTGATGAACACTGCAGCCTTATTAGCTTCACTCGAAATTTTTGAAGCAGCAGGCATGGATACTATTAGAAAAAAAAGCATTGCATTAACCGGTTATTTAGAATATTTATTACAACAAGTGAACCATATACCATTTGAAATAATAACTCCCGCAGCACCAGAAGAGAGAGGCGCTCAACTATCGTTGTTTTTTAAAGAAAATGGAAAAGCCATACACAATAAAATGATGGAAAAAGGAATTATTGTAGATTACAGAGAGCCTGGTGTAATTAGAATAGCTCCCGCACCATTGTATTGCAGCTTTCAGGATGTATATGCCTTTTATAAAATACTAAGAAATAAATTTTGATATGAAACCCCTACATCAAATACTCTGCCTTGGCGATTCATACACTATGGGTGAAGGTGTGCCTCTATTTGAAAGTTTTCCGTATCAACTCATGCAGCACTTACGCCAAATGCAAGTTCATTGCAATGCACCTGAAATTGTTGCCAAAACAGGCTGGACTAGTTTTGAGTTAGCCGAATATTTAATTCATCATTCCTTCAGCGAGAAATATGATATTGCAACCCTCTTAATTGGTGTAAACAACCAATATCGAAATTTGGATAATGCTGAATTTGAAAATGATTATCAATTCCTTGTACAAAAGGCTATTCACTTAGCCGGCAACCAACCACATAAAGTAATCGGTATTTCTATTCCTGATTGGGGTTATTCCCCATTTGCATGGAAGCATCATTCTGCCAATATTGAAAAAATTCATACAACCATTGATACTTACAATGCAATTTGTGCAAAGCATTGTAAAAATGCAGGTGTTCAGTTTGTTGATATTACGCAACTCACCAACCAAAAATTAGAAAAAAAATATTTCACAAGTGATGGCTTGCATTATTCCGGGGCAATGTACTACCAATGGGTGCAACAATTATTAATAACTATCAAACAAATACTATAATTTTTTAGATAGAATTTGTTGCATGGCCAATTGGAATTTAGCAGCTTCGGCAGTAGCAGCCTGTTGAAAATTTTCCGTATCATCTGCATAAATAATGCTTCGGCTGGCATTTACTAAAAGTCCAACATCTTTATTCCACCCATAATCAGCCACTTCATTTAAATCACCACCCTGTACACCTACACCCGGTACTAAAAAAAAGTAATCCGGAACTATGCTGCGTATTTGTTTCATTTCAACTGCTTTAGTAGCACCAACTACAAACATGAGTTGATTGGGTGATCCCCAACCGGCTACTTTTTCTATTACTTTTTCATAGAGTTTTTTAGAGGCATCTGAAGCGGGATTACTGTTTGATTCCTTCACCCACAATTGTTCAAAATCTTCACTGCTTTTATTGGATGTTAAACCCAGTACAATGGTGGTTTTATGTTGGTATGCTAAAAAAGGACGAATACTATCTTCACCCATATATGGCGCTACTGTTACCGCATCAAAAGGCAATACTTCAAAAAATGTGCGTGCATATTGTGCAGCAGTATTACCAATATCTCCCCGCTTTGCATCGGCTATAGAAAAATGCGTATTAGGTATATAATGTAAAGTAGCTTCTAAAATATCCCATCCCTTAGCTCCCATTGCCTCATAAAAAGCGGTATTCAGTTTATAACTGACACAATAGGCTTTAGTTGCATCAATAATAGCCTTATTAAAATTGAGTACGGCATTGGGTTGCTGTTGCAAGTGCTTAGGTAGTTTTTTCAATTCAGTATCTAAACCAACACACAAAAAGCTTTTGTTTTGAATAATTTGTTGTGCTAAATCTTTCAACTGCATAAACAGGTAATTAATGTTCTGATTTTAAATTGTGGGAATTTAGTATACAAACACTTTATAACCCCAGGCTTTTAATGGCAACGACATACCTTTTGCAATACTCAACTTTTCATTCGTAAACAATTCAGTAGCATTACCAATAATTTGCGGATGATTTAAAGTAACTGTAACGGGTTTGTTACTCCAATTCAATACCACTAATACTTTACTATTATTCATGGTACGCAAATAGGCAAAAACCTTATCATCGGCATTGGTATGAATTTTTGTAAAAGAGGCATTAGCAGCCAGCGCTTCATTTTCACTTCTTAAATGCAATAGTTTAGCAAA